>DASZJM010000778.1:0-18590 GCA_035948165.1 Candidatus Methylomirabilota bacterium | reverse complement strand
CGGAGTGGCCAAGCGCGATGACTAACCCGCGCCACGTCGACATCCGGGCTATCCTGATGGACCAGGTGCAGCTCCGGGCGTAAGACCTCCCCCCGCTCCGCCGCCGATATAGAGCGCGGCGTCCGCCTGCCCGGCGTTACGGCTTCGGCTTCTTCGCGCTCGCGCTCTTCTTCTTGCCCCACCGGCGCTCTCCTATGCTGCACAGCCGCCCGGCGAGATAGAAGTCCAGCGGTGTACTACGTGGGGCGGTCCGCGGTGGTGCTCCTGATCCTCCCCAACATCGTCATGGATGGCATCCAGTTCCTGCGGCGCGGAGCTCCGATGGCCACCGTGCGCCGGTTCGGCACCCTGCTGCTCTCGGGCGCGGTCGGCATCGTGCTCGGCACCCGGGTGCTGACGCTGCTCTCCCCACGCGCGGCGACCCTCACCCTCGGGATCTTCGTGCTCGTCTTCGTCGCCCTCAACGCCACCGGCCTCGCCCCCAAGATCCCGCCGCACTGGGAGCCCTGGCTCTCCCCGGTCGCCGGGCTCGTGGCCGGCGTCATCGGCGGGGTGACCAACTCGCCGGCGACCGCGCTGGTCCTCTACTTCCAGGGCATCGGCCTCGGCAAGTACGACTTCATCTCGTCGGTGGCCTTCACGTTCTTCTTCTACAAGCTCGTGCAGCTGGGCGCGGTCACCTGGTACGGGCTCCTGCCCTGGTCGCTGCTCTGGGGGTCGATGGCGCTGACCGCGGTCGCCCTGGCCGGCTTCGCGGTCGGCCTGCGGGTGCAGGATCGGCTGGATCAGCGGAGCTTCAACGGGGCGGTGCTGGTCTTCCTGGCCGTGCTCGGCGCGTGGCTGCTGTTCCGCGGCGCCGGGTGATCGAGCGCGCGGCGATCAGGCCGGGCGCAGCGTGTAGGTCCAGCACTCGCCCTCGAGGAGCACCGCGCCGGCCTGGTTGGTGATCGTGGCCCGTAGCTGGCAGACCGGCTTGTCCGGCTTGAGCCCGAGCACCTCGATCTCCGCGGTCACGGTGTCGCCCAGGTAGGTCGGGGCCAGGTACTTGAGTGACTGGCTCATGAACACGGTGCCGGGCCCCGGCAGATCCATCGCCACGAGCGCGTTCAGCATCCCGGCCGCGATGCCGCCCTGGGCCACCAGACGGCCGAAGCGCGTGCGCGCCGCGAAGTCGGCGTCGAAGTGCAGCGGGTTCCGGTCGCCGGTGATCTCGGCGTAGAGCTCCACCTCGTGCGCGGTCACGGTCTGGGTGCGGCGCGCCTTCTGGCCGACCTCGAGCCCGAGCGGGCCCATCCCGACGCGCGTCCCTACACCACCCCGCCCGCGCGGAGCTTGGCGACGCGGGCCCGGGGCATGCGCAGCAGCCGGGTCAGGATCTCATCGGTGTGCTGCCCGAGCAGCGGCGGCGCGGCAGAGGCGGCGCCCGGCGTGTCGTGCAGGCGCACCGGCACGCCCATCACCGTGATCGGCCCCGCCTTCGGATGCGGCAGCGAGACCATCATGCCGCGCGCCCGCAGGTGCGCGCTCTCGCACACCTCGGCCACGCTCTTGATGCGGCCGGCGGGCACCCCGGCTCGGTCGAGCCGCGCCAGCCACTCGTCGGCCGGGCGCGCGCCCAGGATCTCGTTCAGCAGCGGGACCAGGACCTTGCGGTGGCTCACCCGGTTGGCCTCGGTGTCGAAGCGCGGATCGCGGATCAGGTCCTCGCGGTCGAGCGCGCGGCAGGTGCGATCCCAGAGCGAGTTGTTGGCGACCCCGAGGGTGATGTAGACGTCCTTGGCCTTGAAGACCTCGTAGGGCACGATCGACGGGTGCTCGTTGCCCCGGCGTGCGGGACGGCCGCCCCCGTTCCAGTAGAGCCCGGCCTGGTAGGTGAGCAGCGAGGCCATCACGTCGAGCATCCCGATCTCGACCTTCTGCCCCTTGCCGGTCTTCTCGCGGCTCAGCAGCGCGAGCGTGATGCCCTGCGCGGCGGCCATGCCCGCCACCAGGTCGCCGATGGAGTTGCCCACCTTGACCGGCGGCCCATCGGGGAAGCCGGTGATGTCCATGACCCCGGACTCTCCCTGCACGATCAGGTCGTAGCCGGGCCGGTGGGCCTCGGGGCCGCTCTCGCCGAAGCCCGAGATCGAGCAGTACACGAGCCGCGGGTTGGCCTTCCTGAGCGTCGCGTAGCCGAAGCCCAGACGCTCCATGGTGCCGGGGCGGAAGTTCTCGAGGACCACGTCGGCGGAGGCGAGGAGCCTCTTCAGAATTTCCTGCCCCTCGGGAGCCTTCATGTTGAGCGTGAGGCTCTTCTTGTTCCGGTTCACCGAGAGGAAGTAGGTGGCCTCCCCGCTCACGAAGGGCGGCCAGCCGCGGGTGTCGTCCCCCTTGCCCGGCTCCTCGATCTTGATGACCTCCGCGCCCATGTCGCCGAGCGACATGGCGCAGAAGGGCCCGGCCAGCACGCGGGTGAGATCGATGACGCGCACGCCGGCAAGCGGCGGCCCGGCGCGCCGGGACGCGGCGGGCTTCGGGGCCCGACGGGGAGCGGCCTTGCGGGAGCGGGTCCTAGTCGTCGCCACGGGTCCTCCTGTTCCAGATGCCTTTCACCACGCTCTTGCCGATGGCGCCGATGCGCTCGCCGCGCGCGCCGGCACGCCGCCAGAACAGGCGCGCGCGATCGGTGAAGCCGATGCTCGAGAAGTAGAAGACCGAGTCTACCGCCTCCACCGAGACCCGGGTGCCGATCCTGACCCCGTCGGTGGCCGTGCCGTGGCAGAAGAGCCGCGCCCCGCCCTCGAGCTGGACGAGGGCCAGGTGGAGCGGGGCCCGGAACCCCTCCGGCGGCGAGTGCAGCGTGGTGAACGAGACCACCTCGCCGAGCGGCGGCAGGGTCGCCGCCTCCATCTTCACCGGGTGGTCGGGGCAGAGGCTGGCCGGCGGCACCACCAGGCGGCGGCAGCGCGGACAGCGAGAGGCGCGGAGCTCGTTCGGCATCAGCGCCGTACCTCCAGCAGGGTCACCCAGTTGTTGGTCGCGAGCCCGCCGATCGACTGGGCCAGCCCGACCCGCGCCGGCACCTGACGACCGGTGGCGGTGCCGCGCAGCTGCCAGCACAGCTCCACGAGCTGGGAGATCCCGGTCGCGGCCAGCGGGTGCCCGCGCGCCTTGAGGCCGCCCGACGGGTTGATCGGCAGCCGGCCGCCCACCGCGGTCTCGCCGTCGAGGGTCGCGCGGCCCGCCTTGCCCGGGGGCACCAGGCCGGTGTCCTCGAGCGAGATCAGCTCGAAGGGGGTGAAGGCGTCGTGGATCTCGGCCACCTCCACGCGCTCGGCGCCGAAGCCGGCCATGCGATAGGCCGCCTGCGCCGCCGCCTGGGTCGCCCGGAACGTGGTGAGGTCGCTGCGGTAGCGCACCGCGATCGAGTCCCCCCCTTGCCCGATGCCGGCGATCCGCACCGCCCGCCGCTCGGCGGTGAGCACGAGGGCGGCGCCGCCGTCCGAGATCGGGCAGCAGTGGAAGAGCCGCAGGGGATCGGCCACCAGCCGACTCTCCATGACCGCCTCGAGCTTGACTGGCTCCTGGAAGTGGGCGTACGGGTTGTGCGCGCCGTGGGCGTGGTTCTTCACCGCCACCTGAGAGATCTCGCGCAGGGTGATGCCGCGGCGATGCATCGCGGCCCGGGTGACGAGGCCGGCCAGGGCCGGCATCGTGGTGCCGTAGCTCTTCTCGTGGGGATCGATCGAGCGGCCGATGATCTCGGAGACGCGCGGCGTCGGCAGGTGGGTCATCTTCTCGCCGCCCACCACGAGGACCGACCGGTGCAGGCCCGCCGCGACCGAGGCGAAGGCGGCGTAGACCGCGGCGACCCCGGAGGAGGTCGCGGTCTCCACCCGCAGCGCCGGCACCAGCGAGAGGCCGAGCCGCGTGGCGATCAGCGAGCCGTAGTTGCCCTCCCCGGTGAACTCCTCCGGGTTCATGGCCGCCACCACGAGGGCGTCGGGCCGCTCGATGCCCGCGTCGGTCAGGGCGGCCAGCGCGGCCTCGGCCATGAGGTCGGGGAGATTCTCGTCGCGCCGTCCGAAGCGGGTCATGCCCGCCCCGGCGATCCACACGTCGGTCACGAGCCCATTTCAACCGGCCCGTGACCACGTGTCAACGGGTTTGCGGCATCACCGGAGCCGCGTCGCCCCGGCGCGGCGGCACCGCGGGCGGCGGCACGCGGATCTCGAACTCGCGGATGAGGCGCAGCAGGTATGTGCGCTGGAGCCCCAGCGCGCGCGCCGCGCGCGTGCGGTTGCCGCCCGCCTGGGTCAGGGTGGCCTCGAGCAGCCGTCGCTTGAAATCGGAGACGGCGCCGTGGAAGCCGGGCAGCGGGCGCGCGGCCGCCGCGGGCGGCGCCGACGCGGGAGCGGACAGGCCCTTGGGCAAGCGTGGCAAGGACGGCCGGGGAGCGGGCTCGGGAGCGGGCATCAGGAGTGTGGTCATGCGGGAGAGCACTACAAGCGGTGTGCCACGCCGGCTCACCGCGGGGCCCGCGGAAATACGCGGGGCGCGCGCGGCGCATGCACCGGACCGTGTGCAGAAGCGGCCGCGGCGTGCCGTCGCGCGTGGGCACGGACACAAAAACCGGGAACCCGCCAGGCGGCGGGTTCCCGGGGATCGACCGAGCGGACGGGAGTCGACTACGCCTTGGTGGCCGGCTTGACGCCCGGGTTGTCCTTGAAGAACTGCTTGTTCATGTCGATGAAGTTCTTCCAGTTGGCCGGAGTTTCGTCCTCCGCGAAGATCGCCTTCACCGGGCAGACCGGCTCGCACGCGCCGCAGTCGATGCACTCATCCGGGTGGATGTAGAGCATGGTCTCGCCCTCGTAGATGCAGTCCACCGGGCAGACCTCGACGCAGGCCTTGTCCTTCACGTTGATACAGGGCTCAGCGATGATATACGCCATTCCGGCCTCCTGTTAACCGGGAGAGATCCCTCGAAACCCCCACACTTCTACCAACTTGCGCCACACGTGTCAAGGCGTTTGACCGTCGCTAGAGCGTGCGCAGCTTCGGGTCGAGCGCGTCGCGGAGCGAATCCCCGAAGAGGTTGAACGCAAAGACGGCCAGGCTGATCGCGAAGCCGGGGAAGAGCGCCATCCAGGGGGCCGCCTCCGCGAAGTCCACCGCGGCGCCGCGCAGCATGAGTCCCCACGCCGCGGTCGGCTCCTGGACCCCGAGGCCCAGGAACGACAGCGACGACTCGGCCAGGATGGCCTGGCTGAGGAACGCGGTGAGCATGATCAGGTACGGCGCGACCACGTTGGGCAGCATGTGGCGCAGGATGATGCGCGCGTGCCCGAAGCCGGCCGCGCGCGCCGCGTCTACGTAGGGCATCTCGCGGATCGTCAGCGCGGAGGAGCGGATGACCAGCGCGGCCCGCGGGATCATGGGGATCGTGATGGCCATGATCACGTTCGGGATGCTGTTGCCCAGGATGGCCACCAGGGCCAGCGCGAGGATGATCAGCGGGAACGAGAGGAAGATGTCCATCAGGCGCTGGAGGTAGAGGTCCACGCGGCCGCCGAAGTAGGCGCTGCCGACTCCGAGGACGGCCCCGACGGTGGCCCCGAACACCGCGGCGCCGAAGCCGACCAGCAGCGCGGTGCGGGAGCCGTAGATCAGGCGCGAGAGCACGTCGCGCCCGAAGGCGTCGGTGCCGAGCCAGTGCGCCGCGCCGGGCTTGGTGAGCATGGCCCCGAAGTCCACCGCGAGCGGGTCGTAGGGCGCCAGCACGCCCGCGAACACCCCCACCACGATCATCACCAGCACCACCGCGGCCCCGATCGCCCCGAGGGTGCGGCGGCGGGCGAAGTCGCGGATGACCGCCCAGGTGGCGGCGGTGGCGGTGGGCTCCGCCGCGGCGGTCGTCTGGTCGATCGGGGTGGTTATGGCCATGTCGTTCCCGTTCTCTTTGTGTGCGCCGTCGGATCTGCCGTCGGATCTATCGTCGGGCTTGGGGCCACCGTCTTTATTTGATTGTACGGGCGTCGCGAGCGACGCCCTCTCTAGGATTGCTTCGCATTTTCTCTTAGCGGTAGCGGATCCGCGGGTCGAGCCAGGCGTACATGACGTCCATCGCGAAGTTCACGAAGATGAAGATGCCGGCCACCAGCATCACCAGGGCCTGGATGAGGGTGTAGTCGCGGTGGGCCACCGCCTGCACGAAGAGCAGGCCGATGCCGTTGAGGTTGAAGACCTGCTCGGTCACGACCAGGCCGCCGATGAGGAACGCGAACTCGAGCGCGATGACGGTCAGGACCGGGAGCATCGCGTTCTTGAGGGCGTGGCGGACCAGGATCAGGCGCTGCACGAGCCCCTTGGCCCGCGCGGTGCGCACGTAGTCCTCGCGGAGCACCTCGAGCATCGCGGAGCGGGTCATGCGGGTGGCCACCGCGGAATAGCGATAGCCCACCGCGAGCGCGGGCCAGATGAGCTGCTGCAGGTTCTGCCACGGGTTCACCCAGAACGGGGTGTAGACCATCGGGGGCAGCCACTTGAACACGATGAGGAAGGTCAGGATCATCAGGATCCCGAGCCAGAACGAGGGGCAGGCCAGGCCCGCGATCGAGAAGATGCGCACCGCGTAGTCGATCCAGCTGTCCTGGCGGAGCGCGGCGAGCAGACCGAGCGGCACTGCCAGGGTCACCGCGACCAGGGTGGCCATGATCGCCACCTGCAGGGACAGGGCGAAGCGCAGCTTGATCTCGTCCCAGATCGGCGACCCGGTCCACATCGAGGTCCCGAAGTCGAGGCGGGCCACTCCCACCATCCACGTCGCGAACTGCTTCCAGACCGGCTGGTCGAGGCCAAAGCGCACGCGCTCGGCGTCGATCGCGGCCTGGGAGGCCGACCCCCGATCCCCGGCCAGCCGCAGCTCCACCACGTCGCCCGGAATCACCCGGATGAGGAAAAAGGTGACCACCGCCACCCCAACCAGGGTGGGAAACATCAGCAGGAAGCGCTTGAACAGGTACTTCCACATGTGCCGGTGGCCGGGCCGGGCCGGATCGAGCTCCGGCCCGGCCCCGCGGCCTCGCCTACTCGGTCAGCCAGACCGTGTCGAGCTGGTCGTTCAGGTAGTGGCTGGGCGTGATGGTCCAGCCTTTCACCTTCGCGCTGTGCGGGATGATCCGGTGCCACTGGAGCGTCCAGATGACGTGCGCCTCCTCGTCGAGGAGCCGCTTCTCCAGCTGCCGCACCAGCTTCTTGCGGTCCTCCACGTCGATGGCCCGGGCCTGCTTCTGGTACAACTCGTCGATCACCTTATCCTTGTGCTTGCCGTAGTTGGCGTCCGACGTGGTGACGAAGCGCACCAGGTCCAGGTCCGGCTCCACGATGAAGCCGCACTGGAAGTCCATCGCGACCTCGAAGTCGCCGCGCTTCAGCATCGGATGATAGGCGGAGGCCTCGATGGTCTCGATCTTCACGTTGAGCCCGATCTGCCGCCACTGGTCGACGAGCCAGATCGCGATCGGCTCGTAGGGATGCGGGATCCCGCGGTTCTTGAACGTGAACGAGAAGCCGTCGGGCACGCCCGCCTCGCGCAGGAGCCGCTTGGCCTCGGCCCGGTTGGCGTTGATGTCGTGCCCGTAGCCGGCCAACTTCTCCAGCTCGGCGGGCGGCGTCGCGTAGGGCGTGCCCGGCACCTGGATGCCGCTCACGTCCTTGACGATGGTGATCTTGGAGAGCTTCTGGGAGGCCTCGTACCGATCGAGCGCGAGCGACAGGGCCCGGCGCACCCGCTTGTCGTCGAACGGCTTCTTCTCGTGATGCATCGAGACGAAGTTCAGGCAGTCCCAGGGCGACTCCTGCACCGTGATCTTGTTGCCGAGCGCGGAGACGAGCTGGTCCCGCTCTGGCGGGCTGAAGCCGCGGAACTGGATCTGGGCTCGCTCCCCACGGATCGCCGCCACCTGCGCGGCGGAGGAGCTCATGAAGGTGGCCCGGAAGCCGTCGAGGTAGGGCTTGCCCTTGTCCCAGTAGTTGGGGTTCTTCTTGCCCACCCAGTGCGAGCCCTTGACGTGCTCGACGAAGGTGAAGGGCCCGGTGCCCATGACGTGGGTCTCGTACCAGTGCATGTCCTTGGCGAGGATGTCCGCCTTGTAGATCCAGTTCCACGGCGAGGCCAGGTTCAGCAGGAGCGAGGACTCGGGGTACTTGAGGCGGAAGCGCACCGTGTAGGGATCGGGCGCCTCCACCACCTCCACCGAGCGGTAGGACTCCTTGCGCAACGACTTCACTCCCGCGGGCGGGGAGATGATCTTGTCGTAGGACGCCTTGACGTCCTTCGAGGTCATCTCGCTGCCGTCGTGGAACTTCACCCCCTGCCGCAGCTTGAAGGTGTAGACCAGGCCGTCCTTGGAGATCGTCCAGGACTCGGCGAGATCGCCCACCGGCTTGGTGCCGGTCTTGTCGAAGGGGTCGACCCGCACCAGGAGGCTGTAGTGGGGAGCGATCGGGTGGATGACCCCGAAGGTCTCCTCGGCGTGGGCGTCGTAGGACGGTGGCTCGGACGGGACGACGAAGTCGAGCGTGCCGCCGGACCGGGGCTTTTCCTGGGCCGCGGTCGGGACGGGCCCGATGGTGGTCAGACCAAAAACCATGGCGACGAGGGCGGACAGAATCCAACCACGACGATGGCGCATGAGCCACCTCCCCACTGAGATGGACGACCGGGTCGTCTGCTGAATCAATTCGTAAGGGCGGGTCAAGGTTCCGTCAGATTTTCGCTACTTTAACGGCGCCCACCCGGGCTGTCAAGGCGCGGGGCGGCTCAGACCCGGATGCAAGCCGCCCGATGGCCGGGCCTGATCTGGCGGAGCTCGGGCACCGTGGTCCGACATTCGGCCACCGCGATCGGACACCGGGGGTGGAATACGCAGCCCGAGGGCGGGTTGAGCGGGCTCGGCACCTCCCCACCCAGCACCACGTGCTCCCGCCGGGCCTCGACCACCGGGTCCGGGATGGGCACCGCCGAGAGCAGGGCCTTCGTGTACGGGTGCAGCGGGTCCTCGTAGAGCGACTTGCGGTCGGTGATCTCGACGATCTTGCCCAGGTACATGACCGCGACCCGGTCGGAGATGTGCCGCACCACCGACAGGTCGTGGGCCACGAACAGGTAGGTCAGCCCGAACTCGGCCTGCAGCTCCTCGAGCAGGTTGATGATCTGGGCCTGGATCGACACGTCCAGGGCCGAGACCGGCTCGTCGCAGATGATCAGGGTCGGCTCCATGGCGAGCGCGCGGGCGATGCCGACGCGCTGCCGCTGGCCGCCCGACAGCTCGTGCGGGTAGCGGCGGGCCATCGCGGGCAGCAGGCCCGCGTGGCGGAGCAGGTCCTGCACCCGCGCCGCACGGGCGGCCCGGTCCGGCACGATGCGATGGACCGCGAGCGGCTCCGCGATGATCTGGCCCACCGTCATGCGCGGGTTCAGCGAGGAGTAGGGGTCCTGGAAGATCACCTGCATGCGGCGCCGCATCCCGCGCAGCTCGGCGTCGGAGAGGGTCGACATGTCGCGCCCCTCGAAGATCACCCGCCCGCCGGTGGGCGGCTCGAGGCGCAGGATGCAGCGCCCGGTGGTGGTCTTGCCGCAGCCGGACTCGCCGACCAGGCCGAGCGTCTCCCCGCGCCCGATCTCGAAGCTCACCCCGTCCACCGCCTTGACCACCGCCGGCCGCCCGCCGAAGAGCCCGCCGCCGACCTCGAAGTGCTTCACGAGGTTCTCCACTCGCAGGATCGGCTCGGACGTGCTCATGCCGTCAGGCAGGAGCCGCGGCGGGCGCGTGAAGCTCGTTGGCGAGCCAGCAGGCCGAGAGGTGGTCGGCCGCGACCGGCTCGAGCCCGGGCTCCTCCTCGCGGCACCGATCGATGGCGAAGGCGCACCGGGGCGCGAAGGAGCAGCCCACCGGCAGGCGCGAGAGGTCCGGGGGCTGGCCGGAGATGGGCTGGAGCTTCGCCCGTCGCGGCTCGTCCAGTCGCGGCACCGAGCGGAGCAGGCCGAGGGTGTAGGGATGGCGCGGGTTGGCGTAGATCTCGCGGGCGGTGCCGCGCTCCACGATCTTGCCCGCGTACATGACGTTGACCCGGTCGGCGTACCGCGCGACCACTCCGAGGTTGTGGGTGATCATCATGATCGCGGCCCCGAGGCGCCGCGACAGGCTCTTCATCAGCTCGAGGATCTGGGCCTGGATCGTCACGTCGAGCGCGGTGGTGGGCTCGTCGGCCAGGACCAGCGCCGGGTCGCACGCGAGCGCCATCGCGATCATGATCCGCTGCCGCATGCCCCCGCTGAACTGGTGCGGGAACTGGCGCAGGCGGCGCGCGCCGTCCGGGATGCCGACCAGCGAGAGCAGCTCCACCGCGCGGGCCTGGGACTGGGCGCCGCTCATGCCGAGGTGGGTCTCGACGGTCTCGGTGAGCTGGCGCCCGATGGTGAGCACCGGGTTGAGCGAGGTCATCGGCTCCTGGAAGATCATGCCGATCTCCCGCCCGCGCACCCGGCGCATCTCCTCCTCGGTGAGCGCGAGGAGGTTCCGGCCCTTGAAGACGATCTCGCCCGCGACGATCCGGCCGGCCGGCGCCGAGACCAGCCGCATCACCGACAGCGCGCTGACCGACTTGCCGCAGCCCGACTCGCCGACGAGCGCAACCGTCTCTCCCTTGCGCACGTCCCAGGACACGCCATCCACCGCGCGGATCACGCCGGCCGACGTATGGAAGTGCGTGCGAAGACCCCGGACGTCGAGGAGGACCTCCATGTGGCGGGGAGTCTAACACACCGCCACCGGCCACCCGGCGAGAGCGCCGGTCAGCGCGACCGCAGCGGGGTCCGCTCCTCCACGCCCGGGAGCGCGATGCGGAAGGTGTCGCAGTCCTGGAGCCGCCCGGTCTCGAGGCCACGGCGGAACCACCCGGACCGCTGCCGGGCCGACCCGTGGGTCCAGGTCTCCGGGCTCACGCGCCCGCCGGACTGCTTCTGGATCCGGTCGTCGCCGACCGCAGAGGCCGCGCCCAGGGCCTCCTCCACGTCGCCGGTCTCGAGGAGTCGCCGCTCGCTGGTGGAGTGGGCCCAGATCCCGGCCAGGCAGTCGGCCTGCAGCTCGAGCCGCACCGAGAGCGCGTTGGCCCGCGACGGGCTGCGCTCCTGCTCGGCCCGGACCTGGTCGGTGCGCCCCAGCAGGTGCTGGACGTGATGACCGATCTCGTGCGCCAGCACGTAGGCCTGCGCGAAGTCGCCCGGCGCGCCGAAGCGGGTACGGAGCTCGTCGTAGAACGCGAGGTCGATGTAGACCTTGCGGTCCTCTGGGCAGTAGAAAGGACCGGCCGCGGTCTCCGCGACCCCGCAGCCGGAGCGGGTGCCGCCGGTGAACAGCACCAGGTGGGCGCGCTGGTAGTCGCGCCCCATCTGCTGGAACTCGCGGGTCCACGTGTTCTGCACGTCGTCGAGCACGAACGAGATGAAGTCCGCCCGCCGCTCCTCCTCCGGCGAGGCCTGCCGCGGCGGCGCGGACGGGGCGCCGCCGCCCGGCCCGGTGGAGACGTCGCCGCTGCCGTCGAGCAGCGCGAAGAAGTTCTGGCCGAAGACCAGGCTCAGCACGAGCAGGATCACCGCGCCGCCCAGCCCGATGCCGCCGCCGATCCGGAGCCCGCCCCCGCCGGTCGGCCCTTCGCCGCGCCGGTCCTCGATGTCGTCGCTGCGATCCCCCCGCGTCCAGCGCATCGCCCGTCTCCGCTAGCCGCGGCCGGGCGCGCCGGAGGCCACGCCGAGCTCGCCGAGCACCGCCCGGATCGCGTCCAGCACCCCGCGCATCTCGGCCTCGCCCAGCGCGCCGATGCAGCCGATGCGGAAGCTGTCCGCCACCGTGAGCTTGCCGGGATAGATCAGGTACCCGCGCTGGGCGAGCCGATCGTAGAACGTCTCGAAGTGGAACTTGGGATCGGCGGGCATCCGCACCGTGACGATGATCGGCGCCTGCAGCCCGTCCGGCAGCAGGGTCTCGAAGCCGAGCGCGCGCAGCCCCGCCACCAGCTGGGCACAGTTGCGCCGATAGCGGGCGCCGCGGCCAGCCACCCCGCCCTCGGCCGCGTGCTGGTCCAGCGCCCGGTCCAGCGCGGCGATGACGTGGGTCGGCGGGGTGAAGCGCCACTGGCCGTTCTTCTCCATCGACGTCCACTGGTCGTGCAGGTCGAGGCTCAGCGACGGGGCCTGGCCGCGGGCCTCCTCGAGGGCCTCGCGCCGCACGATGGCGAAGCCCATCCCGGGCACGCCCTCCAGGCACTTGTTGGGCGAGGCCACCACCGCGTCGAAGGCCACGCGCCGCGCGTCGAGCGGCATGGCGCCCAGCGCACTCATCGCGTCGATCAGCAGGCGGCGGCCGCGCCGCGCGGTGACCGCCGCGATCTCCTCCACCGGGTTCAGCACGCCGGAGGTGGTCTCGCAGTGCACCACCACCACGTGAGTGACCGCGAGATCCCGCGCGAGCGCCGCGTCGAGGGCGGCCGGATCGGCGGGCTGATCCTCCGGCGTCTCCTGCACCGCGCAGGCGCGCTGGTAGTACTCGCACATACGGACCATGCGCCGCCCGTAGGCGCCGTTGACCAACACCAGGAGCTTGCCGCCGGGCGGCACCAGCGTGCCGATCATGGCCTCCACGATGAACGTCCCGCTGCCCTGGAGCGGCACGCACACGTGGCTGCCGTCGCCCGAGACCAGCTCGAGGAGCCGCCGGCGCACCCGCGCGTTCATGGCGATGAACTCGCCGTCGCGCGAGCCCCAGTCGCGGAGCATGGCTTCCTTCGTGGCGCGGCTCGTGGTCAGCGGGCCCGGGGTCAGCAGAAACGGCTCGCGAGGCGTCCCGTCCATGGCGCTCGATCCTTTCTCCGGCCGACTCAGCTCTTGATCCGCATTCCGCGCGGGTCGTACGGGGCGGCGAGACTCGCCCGCGCGGGCACCCGGTCGCCGCCGATGTCGAGGGCAAAGGCGCCCGCGACATACCGCTCGTCCACGCCGGCGGGCTCGTGCACGTAGCCCATCGCCACCGCCCGGCCGAGGGTGTGGCCGAACGCAGCCGAGGTCACCGCGCCCACCACGCGCCCGTCGCGCAGGATCGGCTCGTCGCCCCACGGCAGCGCGGCCGGATCCTCCAGCACGAAGGTCAAGAGCCGCTTGGTGAGCGGCCGGCCGCGCCGGCTCAGCAGGGCGTCCCGGCCGATGAAGGGCACCGCCTTGTCGAGCCGCACCGCGAAGCCCAGGCCTGCCTCCCACGGGGTGTCCTCGGTGGTGACCTCCCGCCCCCACGCCCGGTACGCCTTCTCGCACCTGAGCGAGTCCATCGCGTAGTAGCCGGCGTCCCGCAGCCCGAGGTCCCGCCCGTGCTCCCACAGCTCATCGTACACGGCCGCGCCCTCTGCCACGGGAATGTAGAGCTCCCAGCCCAGCTCGCCCACGTAGGTGATGCGCGAGGCCCGCACGGTGGCCGGCCCGATCGCGATCTCGCCCGAGGCGCCGAAGGGGAACGCGGCGTTGCCCAGGTCGGCGCCGCTGGCGCGCGCGAGCAGCTCGCGCGAGCGCGGGCCCATGACCCCGAGCACGGCCCACGCGTCGGTCACGTCGGTGACGGTGACCCGCGCGCCGTCCGGCAGGTGGCGGCGGATCCAGTCGAGGTCGCGCGTGCGCTGGGCCGAGCCGGTCACGACCAGGTAGGCGTCGGGAGCCAGCCGCGTTACCGTGAGGTCGCTCTCGAAGCCGCCCTGCTCATTCAGCATGCCGGTGTAGACGATGTGGCCCGGCGCGACCGCCACGTCGTTGGCGCAGAGCCGCTGGAGCGCCGCCTCCGCGTCGGCGCCCCGCACCAGCAGCTTGGCGAAGGAAGTCTGGTCGAAGACCGCCACCGCCTCGCGGGCGGCGCGGTGCTCGGCCGCCGCGTAGGGGAACCAGTTCTGGCGCCCGAACGAGTAGACCGGCTCCGGGGCGACGCCCTCGGGGGCGAACCAGTTGGCGCGCTCCCAGCCCATCTTGGCCCCGAAGGCGGCGCGGCGCGCGCGCAGGCGCTCGTGGAGCGGGGAGCGCCGCAGGCCCCGGCCACTCGTGAGCTCGCGGTTCGGGAACGCGATGTTGTAGTGCACGCCCACGATCTCGCTCACCCGCTCGCGCAGGAAGCTCGGGTCGGCGTGGAAAGGCGCGAAGCGCCGAATGTCGGCCTGCCAGAGGTCCATCGGGGGCCGGTCCTCCACGATCCACTCCGCGAGCGCGCGCCCGGCCCCGCCCGCCGCCGCGATGCCGCCCGAGCAGAAGCCCGCGCCCACGTAGTAGCGGCGCACCTCGGAGGCCTCGCCCAGGATGAAGTAGTTGTCGGGGGTGAAGGACTCAGGCCCGTTGAGGAACGTCCGCACCTCCGCGGTCTCGAGATCGGGCAGCCGCTGCACCGCGTTGGTCATCAGGATCTCGAACTTCTCCCAGTCCTCCTTGAGGGTCTGGAAGGAGAAGCCGGCCGGGATGCGCTCGGTCCCCCACGGCTTCGCCCACGGATCGAAGCCGCCCATCAGGAGGCCGCCCACCTCCTCCTTGACGTAGATGTGGCCGTCGGGATCCCGCAGTACCGGCAGGTCGGTCGAGACGCCCGCGATCGGCTGGGTCACGATGTACATGTGCTCGCAGGCGTGGAGCGGGATCGTCACCCCGCTCAGCCGCCCGAGCTCGCGGGCCCACATCCCCGCGCAGTTCACCAGGATCGAGGTCTCGATGGGGCCCTCCGAGGTCTCGACCGCGGCGACCGCGCCCCGCTCGATGCGCACCCCGGTGACGGTGACGCCCTCGCGCAGCTGCGCGCCGCCGGCGCGCGCGCCGCGGGCCAGGGCCTGGGTCACGTCGGCCGGGTTGGCCTTGCCGTCGCCGGGGATCCACACCGCGCCGATGAGGTCGTCGGTGCGCATGAGCGGGTAGCGGCGTCCCGCCTCCTCGCGCGAGATCACGTGAGCCTCGATGCCGTAGGCGTTGGCCACCGAGGCGTTCCGGCGGAGCTGGATCATGCGCTCGGCGGTGCGGGCCACGCTGATGCTCCCGCATTGCTTCCAGCCGGTGGCCTGCCCGGTCTCGGCCTCGAGGCGGCTGTAGAGATCGACGCTGTATCGGATGAGCCGCGTGAGGTTGCTCGAGGAGCGAAGCTGGCCGACGAGGCCCGCCGCGTGCCAGGTGGTGCCGCCGGACAGGCTCCCCTGCTCCAGCAGCACCACGTCCCGCCACCCGAGCTTGGTCAGGTGGTACGCGACGCTCGTCCCGACGATGCCGCCACCGACGATGACGGCGCGGGCGGCGCTACCAGCCACGACGAGCGCGACGGCTGTCCGCGGGAGGAAAAGGTAGACGGTTGTCCGCGGTGAAGCTCGTGACGGGTTGCCCGCCGTCGGGGGGAGTGCGGGGGCCATTTCTGGGCCCCCGCGGATGAAGAGCCTGAAGAACTAAACGGTCGTCAGCAGACCCCCCGCCCTCACGCGACATGATTCAACGCGAGATCGAAGACGTCAAAATTCCGCAACCGCCGCGCGGCGGGCACGCCCGTGGTCGGGCGGCTCAGCAGGAGCGGCACGGTCTGCTCGCTGATGCCGCCGTGCGAGCGGAGGGGCGCGTCGAGGCCGGAGAGATCGTGGCGCGCCTCGCTGGTGCCGATCACCACGTGGCGCTCCGAGACCGCCACCAGGTCGCCCACCCGGTCGGGCGGCAGCTCGAAGCGACGGCAGGCCGCCTCGCGCCCGAGCACGACCTCCATCCCGGGCAGGACCGCGACGCGCTCGCGCATCCGCTCCGCGTCGGCGCCGGCCGGCAGGTACACGGTCGCGAAGGAGCCGAGCGCCCCGTGGTGCACCACGTACGGATCGGTGATCGGCAGGATGACCCGCGCCTGGCCCGCGCCCAGCTCGGCATCGACGAAGTCCTGGAGGTAAATCACCCGCGGCCGCCCGCTCGGATCGGTCTTGGCGTTCATACCGTGGTCGGCGGTGATGGCGAGGGTCGCGCCGAGCCCGGCGAGCTTGGCCAGGTAGCCGTCCATCATCCCGTAGAACTCGTTGGCCTCCGGGGTGCCCGGCGCGTGCTTGTGCTGCACGTAGTCGGTGGTGGAGAGGTACATGATGTCCGGCCGCGTCGATTCGAGCAGCTTCACCCCCGCCGCGAACACGAACTCGGAGAGCTCCGCGCTGTACACCGACGGCAGCGGCATCCCGACCAGGCCGAGGCCGTCCGCGATGCCGTGCTCGTCCGCGGTGGTCTCGTCGGCCTTCTCGGCCGAGAAGCAGACTCCGGACATCTCGTGGCCGAGGAGCCGGCGCAGCTTGTCCTTGGCGGTGACCACCGCGACCCGGGCGCCCTCTCGCGCGAAGGCGGCCAGGATGGTGCCGCAGCGCAGATAGCGGGGGTCGTTCATCATGACCTCCGCCCCCGCCTCGCGATCGAAGAAGTAGTTGCCGCAGATGCCGTGCTCGGCGGGCGGCACCCCGGTCACGATCGAGAGGTTGTTCGGGTTGGTGAAGCTCGGCACCACGCAATCGGCCAGGCGCTCGGTGCCTCCGGGCAGTGCCGAGGCCAGGTACGGCATCGCCCCCGCCCCCATGGCCTGCCGCACGTAGTCGGGCTCGCAGCCGTCGACGCACATCACCACCAGGGGACGATCCGGCCAGGCGTACGACCGGCCGTTCACGGTCACGCGTCGAGTGGTCATGGTCAGCTCCATCCTCGGCAGCGGGCGTGGGGGAGATGCTGCTCGGCCCGGGGGCGCAGCTCGGAGTAGAGGCGGCACACCGACTCCGCCACGCAGGGCCAGCGGTGCTCGGCGGCCCAGCGCGTGGCCTGCTGGCCGAGCCGGCGGCCCTCGCCGCCGTCGAGCAGCGAGGTGATCGCGGCGGCCAGCGCGGCCGGATCGCCCTCGGGCACGAGACGGCCGGTCACACCGTCCTGCACCGTGGTGGTGAGCCCGCCGACGCGCGAGGCCACCACCGGGCTGCCGCACGCCATCGCCTCGAGCGCGACCATGCCGAAGGACTCGTAGTGCGACGGGACCACGGTGGCGTCCGCGGCGGCGTAGAGCAGCCGGAGCCGGCGCTGGGGCTGCGCGCGCAGGAAGCGCACCCGCCGCTCGAGGCCGAGCGCGGTCAGCCGCCGGCGCAGCGCGGCCCCGTGGGCGCTCTCGCGCTCGTCGTGCTCGCCGCCCACGATCAGCAGGCACGCCGGCTCCGGCACCGCGGGCATCGCCTCGAGCAGGGTGTCGAGACCCTTGATCGGCTGCAGCCGCCCGACGTAGAGCAGCAGCGGATCCGGAGGCAGCTCGAGCAGGTCCTTGGCCTTGGCCGGATCCATGGGCTGGAACAGCTCGGTGTCGACGCCACACGGGATGACCGCGATGCGATCGGCGCGTGCGCCGTAGTGCCAGACGAGGTGCGCCCGCTCGACCACGTTGGCCGCGACGATCCGGTCCGCCTCGGCCACGATGCGCGTCTCCTCCTCGATGCGCAGCGCGGGCTCGAGCTCGGCCGGGCTCTGGGCCACCGTGTTCTTGAGCCGGCCGAGGGTGTGGAACATCTGCACGAGTGGGGCGCCCCACTTCTCCCGCAGCCGCAGCCCGGCGACGCCGGAGAGCCAGTAGTGGGAGTGGATCAGGTCGTAGGTGATCCCGCTCCCACGCGCGAACTCCTCGATGCCCGCCGCGAACTGGCCCAGGTGGGCGTGGACCGCCTCGCGCGGCATCGGAGCCTCCGGGCCCGCGGGCAGGTGCACCACGCGGGCGCCCGGCCCCAGCTCCACCACCCGGGGAATGGTCGGGTTCTGCGAGCGGGTGAACACGTCGACGTGCAGCCCCATGCCGCCGAGCTCGCGCGCGACCTGGCGCACGTAGACGTTCATGCCCCCCGTCTCCTTGCCGCCGAGCGCGGCGAGGGGGCAGGTGTGCACCGAGAGCATCGCGACCGAGAGGTTCATCGCGCCACCCGCACGTTGAGCACGTCCTCCGGCGAGGGGCCGAAGCCGTACTTGTACGGCTCCTCGCCGCGCAGGAAGTCGAACACCGGGAACCCGCGGTCGATGGCGTCGCGGATCACGTGGGCCAGCAGCACGATGCCAGGGGCCAGCGCCGCCCGCGCCGGATCGAAGCCCGAGTTGTAGAGGCCCACGCTGCCGCCGTACTCGAGGCAGAGGAAGGCGGCCACCGCCGCGCCCTCGAACTCGAGGAACCAGAGCCGCGCCCAGCCCGCCGCGGCCAGCCGGGCGGTCGCGGAGCGGAAGAAGCGCTCCATGCGCTCGTCCATGAAGCGCGCCTTGCCGACCTTGGAGAGGCGGTGCAGCGTGAGGAAGCGCGTCATGGCCTCGTCCCAGCCCGCCACCGTCGCGTGCGAGCTCGTGCTCGCCCCGGGCAGCTCGCGCTCGAGCCGGCGGATCTTGCGGCGCAGCTCGTGGCGATCCTTGCCGGAGAGGCGCGCGAGGTACTCGTCCCAGCTCTTGGGCAGAGTCAGCACGGGGCAGCGGTCCTCGCGCTCCACGCTCGCGGTGAGGCCGTGAGCGGGCGCGAGCTCGG
>DASZJM010000777.1:0-2311 GCA_035948165.1 Candidatus Methylomirabilota bacterium | reverse complement strand
TCGAGGGCGCCGGGAACGAGGTCGGGGCGAACCAGCACCACCGCGAGCTCGGGGGGCGCCGGCACCTCCGTGAGCGACCGGTACGCCTTGTGACCCAGGATCTCCCTCGCGGTGGGATGGATCGGGTAGAGCGGGCCGGTGAAGCCCGCCTCCACCATGCTGCGCCACCGGCGCCCCCCCGCCTTGTGGAGCACGGTGGAGGCGCCGATGACGGCCACGCTGGCCGGGTTGGTGAAGGAGTCGAGGGTGTGCCGGGTCACGGCCACGGCGCGACCTCTGACGGGGATGCGCCCGGTTCCCGGGCGCTCATCTGCCCTTGAAACGGGGCGTGCGCTTCTCCGCGAAGGCCCGCGGGCCTTCCTTGGAGTCCTCCGTCTCGTGGATCAGCGCGGTGACCGCGCCGTAGAAGCGGAGCGCGTCGTCCGGGTGCTGGTGCAGCGACCGCCACGCCAGCTCCTTGGTGAGCTTGATGGCGAGCGGCCCGTTCTGGCTGATGCGCTCCGCCATCTGCTCCGCGGTGGACAGCAGCGCCTTCGGCGCCACCACCCGGCTCACCAGCCCGATCTCCCGCGCGCGCGCCGCGTCGATGCGCTCGCCGGTGAGGAGCATCTCCATGGCCACCGACATCGGCACGGTGGACGGCAGCCGCATCGCCCCGAAGCCGTGGAGGATCGACCAGCGCACCTCCGGGCAGCCGAACGACGCAGTCTCGGACGCGATGCGGATGTCGCAGCCGAGGGCGAGCTCGAGCCCCCCGGCGAGGCAGTAGCCGTTGATCGCGGCGATCACCGGCTTCGTGACCTGGAGCCGCTGGCCGAGCCGGTACTGGATCTCGGAGCCCCACAGCTCGTCGATGCCCCCGGCGTGCGAGCCGCCGTGCATCTGCTTGAGATCGGCGCCGGCGCAGAACGCCTTCTCGCCCGCGCCGGTGACGATCGCGACGCGGAGCGCGTCGTCGCGGTCGAACTCCTCGAGCCGACGGCCCAGCTCGCGGGCCGTCGGCAGGTCGAATGCGTTCATGGCCTCGGGCCGGTTCAGCGTGATCCGGACCACGGCGCCCTTGGGCTCGTAGAGAACGGTGCTCACAGGTCGTCTCCTATTTGAGGCGCCACTCGTTCCACGCCTCGGTGACCTTCTCGAGGTTCGGGCCCCACCAGTCCCCGCTCAGAAGGAACCCCTTCTTCACGTTCTCGGGATCCGAGGAGAGCAGCGGGCGGAGCTTGGGGTTCACGAACTGGGTCGCGTTCTTGTTGGTGGGGCCGAAGGCCACGTATTTGGTCAGCTCGGCCTGCGGCTTGGGCTGGAGCGCCCAGTTGATGAACTTCATCGCGTTCTGCGCGTTGGGCGCGCCGGTCGGCACCACCCATCCTTCATAGGTGAGCGCCGCCCCGTCGTAGCTGACGCCCATCGGCTGGCCCTCGAACACCGGGGTGATGGAGCGCGTCCACGGGGTCATGGTGATCTCGCCGCTCTGGAGCAGCACCCCCGGCTGCGGGAACTGGCTCCACCACACCTTCACCGCGGGCTTGATGCGGTCGAAGCTCTTGAACGCGCGCGTCACGTCGAGCGGGTAGAGCTTGTCCTTCGGCACGCCGTCCGCGATGAGCGCGAACTCGAGCGAGTACGGCGGGGCGTTGTACATGCCGCGGATCCCCGGCACCTTCGCCGGATCCCAGTAGTCCATCCAGGTCTTCGGCTCCTTGCCGGGCGGATGGGCCTTGGTGCTGTAGGTGAGCAGCATGGGGATGGTCACGCAGCCGACCGCGTACTCGGTGACGAGGTCCTTCTGGATGTCCTTGGCGTTGATCATCCCGTAGTTGAGCTTCTGCAGCAGCCCGTCCTGGACCGCGGTGTAGCGCAGGCGATCCGGGATCGAGATGAGGTCCCACTCCACGTTCTTCGACTGCACCTGGGCTCGCAGCTTGGCCAGGTCGACCCCGGTGGTCTGCACCACCTTGATGCCCGTCTCCTTCTCGAACGGCTCGAAGAGCGCCTTGGTCTGGCCCTCCTGGTAGCCGCCGCCGAAGCCCACGAACACCAGCTCGTTCGCGGCCCCCTTGGCGATGGTGATGACGTGGGGGAACGCCACGCTGGCCGCGCCCGCCGCGGCCGCGGTCAGGCCGGTCATCTTCAAGAACCTGCGACGCGAGATGTCCGTCTTGCCCATCACGACTCCTTTCAATCGGGTCTATGCACTCACGGTGAGGCTGTCGCCCGGCTCCCAGCCGACCGTCACCCGCTGCCCCTTGCTCCATCGCTGCCCGGTCGCGGGCGCCAGGGTCTTCGCCCAGAGCTCGTCGCCGGTCTCCGC
>DASZJM010000776.1:0-3393 GCA_035948165.1 Candidatus Methylomirabilota bacterium | reverse complement strand
AGGGTGGCGAGGAAGTTGCGCATCTGGCGCTCGCGCAGGGCCACGATCGCGGGGTCGCTCGTCGGGCCCTCGACCCCGCAGTTCCAGGAGGCGTTGTCGTCGGTGCCGTCGCGGTTGTCCTCGCCGTTGGCCAGGTTGTGCTTGGCCTCGTAGGAGACGAGGTCGGCGAGGGTGAAGCCGTCGTGGGCGGTGACGAAGTTGACCGACGCGTACGGGCGCCGGCCGCTTATCTCGTAGAGGTCGCTCGAGCCGGTGAGGCGGTAGGCGAGCTCGGCCACCTGTCCCGGATCGCCCTTCCAGAAGCGGCGGATCGTGTCGCGGTACTTGCCGTTCCACTCCGCCCAGCCCACCGGGAAGTTGCCCACCTGGTAGCCGCCCTCGCCGAGGTCCCAGGGCTCGGCGATCAGCTTGACCTGTGAGACCACCGGGTCCTGGTGGATCACATCGAAGAAGGCGGAGAGGCGATCCACGTCGTGCAGCTCGCGGGCGAGGGCGGCGGCGAGGTCGAAGCGGAAGCCGTCCACGTGCATGTCGAGCACCCAGTAGCGCAGGCTGTCCATCAGGAGCTGGAGGGTGCGCGGGTGCCGCATGTTGAGCGTGTTGCCGGTCCCGGTGTAGTCGACGTGGAGACGCGGGTCCTCGGGGGCGAGGCGATAGTAGGCCGCGTTGTCGATGCCGCGGAAGGAGAGCGTCGGCCCCAGATGATTGCCCTCCGCGGTGTGGTTGTAGACCACGTCGAGGATCACCTCGATGCCGGCCCGGTGCAGCGCCTTCACCATCTGCTTGAACTCGTCCACCTGCTGGCCGAGGTGGCCGGTGGCCGAGTAGCGGGAGTCGGGGGCGAAGAAGCCGATCGAGTTGTAGCCCCAGTAGTTGGAGAGGCCCCGGTCGGCCTGGTACTTCTCGGTCACCGAGTGGTGCACCGGCAGGAGCTCGACCGCGGTGACCCCGAGCTCCCGGAGGTGCCGCACCGCCGCCGGGGTCGCGAGCCCCGCGTAGGTGCCGCGCAGCTCCGGGGGCACGTCCGGATGGCGCTGGGTGAACCCCTTGACGTGCACCTCGTAGATGACGGTGCGCGACAGGGCGGTGAGGGGCCGGCGGTCGTCCTGCCAGTCGAAGCTGGGGTCGACCACCACGCTCTTGGGCAGGTAGGGCGCGCTGTCGCGGTCGTCGGGCTGGACGTCATCCGCGGGGTCGCCGACCCGGTAGCCGAAGAACGCCTCGTTCCACTGGAGCGTCCCCGCGATCGCCTTCGCGTAGGGATCGAGGAGGGCCTTCGCCGGATTGAAGCGATGACCCTGCCGGGGCTCGTAGGGACCGTTCACCCGGAACGCGTAGAGCGTGCCGGGCCGGATCCCGGGGACGTAGACGTGCCACACCTGGTCGGTGCGCTGCTCGATCCGGATCTGGCGGGTCTCCTTGCCGGGGTCGCGCTCGTCGTAGAAGCAGAGGGCCACCGCGGTGGCGTGCTCGGCGAAGAGCGCGAAGTTGACCCCGCCCGCGTCCCACGTGGCCCCGAGGGGATACGGCCGCCCCGGGCGGGTGCGGGGGGGCCGGTCCTCGCGCATGCGGGTCGCCGCCCGCCTCAGGCGGGGACGAGCCAGACCGCGGCGAGCGGCGGGATCGTCAGCACCACCGAGTGCGGCTGGCCGTGCCACGGGGTGGGCTCGCTCGACACGCCGCCCGAGTTGCCCACGTCGCCGCCGCCGTACAGCGCGGAGTCGGTGTTGAGGATCTCGCGGTAGTAGCCCGGGCGGGGGACCCCGACCCGGTAGCCGGTGCGGGCGACCGGAGTGAAGTTGCAGGCGCACAGGAGCAGGCGCTCCCGGCTGCGGGAGAAGCGGCAGAAGGTGACCACGCTCTGCTCCCAGTCGCTGCAGTCGATCCACTGGAAGCCGGCCGGCTCGAAGTCCACCTCGTAGAGCGACGGATCGCTCCGGTAGACGCCGTTCAGGTCCTTCATCAGCCGCTGCACGCCCCGGTGGAACGGCCCCGAGTCGAGCAGCCACCAGTCGAGCGCGTGGTCGTGGTTCCACTCGTCGGACTGCCCGAACTCCCCGCCCATGAACAGGAGCTTCTTGCCGGGGTAGGCCCACATGAACGCGTAGAGCAGGCGCAGGTTGGCGAAGCGCTGCCAGTCGTCCCCCGGCATCTTGTGGGCGAGCGAGCGCTTGCCGTAGACCACCTCGTCGTGGGAGAGCGGCAGCACGAAGTTCTCGGTCCACGCGTAGAGCAGCCCGAAGGTGAGCTGGTTGTGGTGGTACTTCCGGTGGACCGGCTGGTGGTGCATGTACTCGAGGATGTCGTGCATCCAGCCCATGTTCCACTTGAAGCCGAAGCCGAGGCCGCCCAGGTAGACCGGGCGGGACACCTGCGGCCACGCGGTGGACTCCTCCGCGATGGTGGCGGCGCCGGGCTGGCCACCGTACACGACCTCGTTCAGCTTCTTGAGGAAGGCGAGGGCCTCGAGGTTCTCGCGCCCCCCGTACTCGTTGGGCACCCACTCGCCCGCCTTGCGCGAGTAGTCGCGGTAGATCATGGAGGCGACCGCGTCCACCCGCAGCCCGTCGATGTGATAGCGCTCGAGCCAGAACACCGCGTTGGCGATGAGGAAGTTGGCGACCTCGCGGCGGCCGAAGTTGAAGACCCGGGTGCCCCAGTCCGGATGATCTCGGAGATGCGGGTCGTCGTGCTCGTAGAGGTGGGTGCCGTCGAAGTAGGCGAGCCCGTGCGCGTCCTTGGGGAAGTGCGCGGGCACCCAGTCCATGATGACCCCGATGCCCCGCCGGTGGAGCGTGTCCACGAAGGCCATGAAGTCGGTCGGCGTGCCGTAGCGGCGGGTCGGCGCGTAGTAGCCGAGGGTCTGGTAGCCCCAGGAGGCGTAGTAGGGGTGCTCGGTGATCGGGAGCAGCTCCACGTGGGTGAAGCCCATCTCGCTCACGTAGTCCGCGAGCTGCTCGGCGAGCTCGCGGTAGCTCGGTAGCGCGTTCGACTCCCCGCGCCGCCACGAGCCCAGGTGCACCTCGTAGACCGACATCGGCCGGTGGAGCGCGTTGCGGCGCTTGCGCTCGTCCATCCACTCCTGGTCGCTCCACGTGAAGGCCGACAGGTCGGTGACCGCGGAGGCGGTGCGCGGCTCGTCGGGCTCGAAGGCGAACGCGACCGGATCGGACTTGAGCGCGAGCATCCCGCCGTCGCGGCCGATGATCTCGTACTTGTAGCGCGCCCCCACCGCCACCCCGGGCACGAACAGCTCCCAGAGCCCATTGCCGGGGTGCAGGCGCATCGGCTGCCGCCGCCCGTCCCAGCCGTTCCAGTCGCCGACCACGCTGACCCGCCGCGCGTTCGGCGCCCACACCACGAAGCGCACGCCCTCCACGCCCTCGTGGCGGA
>DASZJM010000775.1:0-3346 GCA_035948165.1 Candidatus Methylomirabilota bacterium | reverse complement strand
AGGAGCTCCGAGATCGAGTCGGTGAGGAGGCGATTCACCTCCTCCGGCATCGTCCGGTCGAAGCTCCGGAGCCCGGCCTCCACGTGGGCCACCGGACGGCCCAGCTTCACCGCGGTGACCGCGGCCGCGACGGTCGAGTTCACGTCGCCGACCACCACCACCACGTCGGGTCGGACCGACTCGAGGACTGGCTCCAAGCGCGTCATGATCTCGGCGATCTGGGTCACCGCCCCCGTCGACTGCACCTTGAGATTAACGTCCGGCTTCGGAATCTCGAGGTTGGCGAAGAACGAGTCCGACATCTTCGCGTCGTAGTGCTGACCGGTGTGAACCAAGGTGGTCGACACGTAGGGGTATTCCCCCAGCTCCGCGAGGATCGGGGCAATCTTCACGAAGTTCGGCCGGGCTCCCACGACCGCGACGAGCTTCACGCCACGCCCCCGGCGAGCGGCAGACCGACCTTGCCCAGAACGGTTCGCACCGGCCCGAACTCGAACTCCCGCAGTAGCCGCCGCAGCTTCGACTCCGTCCTTCTCGTGTTGACGGAGTGCCGGAAGCGGCTGAGCCGTCCCATCGGCAGCCTGGGCTGATCGGCGTCGAGCTCCCACGGGTGGAGGTAGACCATCGCGGGCTGGCCTTCCCGGGCGTTGATGTCCCGGAGAGCTCGGCACGTCACCCAGTAAGGGAGCAGACGGAAATAGCCGCCCCCGGCCACCGGGATCCGCCACCGTCCCCGGACCACCGTGGACAGCGGGAACTCGGTGAGCTCAGCTCCCGACTTCGTCGTCCGGCGGTGCGGGAACCGAGGCGCATCCGGGATCCCGTATCGATCGTGCACGATCGGAAAGATGCTCGAGTCGTACTGGAACCCCTGGTCGGCCAACACCTCGAGGCTCCACAGCGTCTCCCGGACCACCGAGAACGTCGGGGCTCGGTACCCGATCACCCCCACGCCCGCCGCGTCCTCGATCAGGCCCTTGGCCCGTTCCACGTCCGCGGTGAACTCCGACCGGCTCAACCGAGTGATCATCTGGTGGCCGTAACCGTGGCATGCCACCTCGTGCCCGCGCTCCGCGATCCGCCGGACCAGCGCCGCGTGGCGCTCCGCCACCCAGCCGAGCACGAAGAACGTGGCGGCCGTCGTGGCCTCGTCCAGGACGTCGAGCAGCAGCTCGGTCGTCCGGGCCACGCGGCTCTCCAACCCGCTCCACTGCTCGCGGCGCACCACCCCCGAGAACACCTCGGCGTGGAAGTACTCCTCGATGTCGAAAGACAGCGCGTTAATCATCGAGCGCGACGGGAGCCAGCTTCGGATACTCGCTGTGCTCCGAATGAGACGCCGCGGCCACCACCCGGGCCAGTCCGCGGATCAGGGATACCCGCGGAGCAAAATCGAGCAGCTCTCCCGCCACCGCCGACCGCGTGCAGATGCCGTGCGGCCGGGCCTCGCCCTCGACCCGGGTCCCGGAGATCGGGGATACCCGTAGGAGATCCGCCAGGATGCTCCGGACGTCGGCCACGCTCACCATCTGTCCACTTCCCACGTTGATCACTCGACCCGACGCGCGCGGGGCCCGGATCGCCGCGAGGGTGGCGGCGACCGCGTCGTCCACGTACATGAAATCCTCGCCGCTCCACTCGTCGTGCTCCAGGAACGGCCGCCCCTGCCGCAACGACTCGATCAGGTTCGGGACGAGCGGTCCGCCCGGCACCGCCTTCTGCCGGGGCCCGTACACGCTGAAGTACCGAAGGACGACCGTGTCGAGCTTGTGCCTCGCGTGAAAGGCGAGGGCGTACGTCTCCGCCGCCACCTTCGACGCCCCGAACAGCGTGGTCGGCCGCAGGGGAGCGTCCTCGGGCACGTCCAGGACGTCGGGAGCCCCGTACACGGAGGCGCACGACGCGATGACCACGCGCCACACCCCCTCGGTGAGGGCCCCGTGAAGCAGGTTCAGCGTACCCTCCACGTTCACCGAGTGAATGTCGCCCGGATCCATGAGCGACGTCTCGGTGGCCGGGAGGGCCGCCAGGTGACACACGTAATTGACGCCTCGGAGCGCCTTGCGCAGCAGTTCTCGGTCCCGGATGTCTCCGACGATGACCTCCAGCCGGCTCCCGTTCAGCACTCCCGAGCCGCGGGAATGCCGCTCGGCGGCCGCCTGCAGGTTCGCCGCGAAGCCGGTGGATAGGTTGTCGAGCACCCGCACCGCCGCTCCGGCTTCGAGCAGTTGATCGACGAGGTGAGAGCCGATGAATCCGGCACCGCCGGTAACGAGAACGCTGCGCATAGTCGTTTCCTTACAGCGTGACGATCTGAGCGTGAGCCTGCCGATACGCCCTGAGCGCGTTGCGCGTATCCACCACCAGCTTTGCCCGACCCGCGATCATCGCGTAGTCGAAGCTGGTGTGGTTGGTGAGGATCAGCACACAGTCGGCCGCGCCGACGTTCGCCGCCGACGCCTCTACCGCGGAGTGCTTCGTGCCCTCGATCAACAGCTGCGGGGCAAAGGGGTCGGCGTAGGTGACGTGAGCCCCCTTCCGCTCGAGCATCTCGATGATCTCGAGCGCGGGCGACTCCCGGATGTCGTTGACGTCGGGCTTGTAGGTCACGCCCATGACGAGGACCGACGCGTTCCGGATCGCCCGGCCGTGGTCGTTCAGCGCCTCTCCGACCAGGTTGACGACGTGCTCCGGCATCGCCCGGTTGATCTGATCGGCCAGCGCGATGAACTGAGCCTCATAGCCGGTCAGCCGAACCTTCCAGGACAGGTAGAGCGGGTCCACCGGGATGCAGTGGCCACCGATGCCGGGGCCCGGGTAGAAGGGCATGAAGCCGAACGGCTTGGTGGCCGCCGCCTCGATGACCTCCCACGGATCGACCCCGATCTTCCGGCAGGCGAAGGCCAGCTCGTTGGCGAGCGCGATGTTCACGCTCCGGAACGTGTTCTCGAGGAGCTTGGCGGTCTCGGCCACCCGCGGGCTGGACGCCTCGAACACGGTCTTGGTGACCTGGCGATAGAGGGACGCGGCCAGGGCGGTGCAGGCCGGGGTGACCCCGCCCACCACCTTGGGGATGGTGGCGGTGGTGTACCGCTTGTTGCCCGGATCCACGCGTTCCGGCGAGAAGGCCAGGAAGAAGTCGCTCCCGATCACCAGGCCGTTCTGCTGCAGCCGCGGAAGGACGACCTCCTCGGTCGTCCCGGGATAGGTCGTGCTCTCCAGCACCATCAGCTGGCCGGGATGCAGGTACGGCAGGAGACTCTCCACCGCGGACAGGATGTAGGAGATGTCCGGCTCCTTGCTCTTGCGAAGCGGGGTCGGCACGCAGATGATCACCGCGTCCGAC
>DASZJM010000774.1:0-2560 GCA_035948165.1 Candidatus Methylomirabilota bacterium | reverse complement strand
CTCGGGCTTGGCCCCCGGCCCGGGGCTTGCGGCCGCGCCGAAGAACGCCCGGTAGACCGTCACGCCGACGAAGGCGACGGTGCGCGGCTTCACCCGCGCGATCAGTCGCGCGAGCCGGAGGCGGCCGGCCATGTACTCGGCCCGGGTCAGCTCGGAGGCCGCGCGGGTCGGGCGGGGCACGATGTTGGTGAGGCCGAGCCCCCGCGAGGGCAGGCGCGCGTCGTCGCGGTAGGTGAAGGGGGTGGACACGAGCCGGGCCGTGTAGAGCAGGCGCCAGAACGGATTGCCCGGGCTCGCGAAGTGATGGCCGACCTCGGCCGAGCGGATCGACGGATTGATGCCTACGAACAGGATGCGCGGCCGCGGCCCGACGCGATCGGAGAGGCGCGCGGGCCGGGGCCGGCGGCCTCCGGCGGCGCGACGCGGACGCGCGGCGCGCGTCACCGGGTGGCGCCGTCCGCCGGGCGGGGGCAGAATGGGCGCCCAAGCTCGATCATGACCCCGATCACGACAAGGAGGCGTCCATGGCCACGGCTCTGTCCCCGGACATCAGGAAGCTGATCGACGGACCCAACTTCGCCCACCTCGCGACCCTCATGCCGGACGGCTCGCCGCAGTCGGCCCCGGTCTGGGTGACGCGGGAAGGGGATCGCATCCTCGTCGGCACCGGCGAGGGCTCGCTCAAGGCGAAGAACACCCGGCGCGATCCCCGGGTCGCGATCTCGATCGTCGACATCCGCGATCCGTACACCGAGGCTCAGCTCCGGGGCCGGGTGGTCGAGCGCCGCGCGGATCCCGCTTTCGTGGTGAAGGACGCCACCGCGCAGAAGTACACCGGCAAGGACTTCCCGTGGCGCAATCCGGACGGGGTCACCCTCGTCATCGAGGTGGACCGGGCGAAGTTCGCCAAGCTGCCGTTCACCCACGCGCCGGCCGCGGCGGCTCGCTAGCCGGCCGGCGGCGCGACGCGGCGGGCGTCAGGGGCACTTCGGGGCGACGCGCAGCGACGCCTCGATCTTGTCCCCCGGTTTCAGATCCCGCAGGGTGTCCTTCGAGACCTGGAACTCGTGCACCACGCCGTCCTTGCCCCGCACCGTGAGCTTGTCGAGCCCGTGGTCCACCTTCAGCACTTCGCCCTCGACCTTCTGGGGCGTGGCCGCCTTGCCCGCCACGCACCCGGACACGCTCTGCGCCTGGGCCGAGCCGACCCAGCACAGCGCCGCCGCCGTCACTGCCACCACCAGTGGGGTGATTCGCCGCATCGTCGCCTCCTGTCCTGTCGTGGACCGGTTGCTCGTCAATGCCGCACGCCGTTGCCGGTCAGCACCGCGGCGGCCGCCTTCTCGACGGTGGTGCCCTTGAAGAAGTCGGGGTCCACCTCGCCCCAGAAGCGCACCGCGTTGCCGAACATGAAGTCGCGGAAGTCGTCGTCGGTGAGCAGCCCGTGCTCGACCAGCTCGTAGGCCTCCGGCACCACCTCGGTCATGTCCGGCACGTCGAAGTGGCCGATGTCGGAGCTGAAGATCGCGTTGAGACGGGCCCGCATCGGGTTGGCCTTGGTGTTGAAGGCCCACGCGTTGGCGGGATC
This sequence comes from Candidatus Methylomirabilota bacterium, assembly GCA_035948165.1. Taxonomy (GTDB): domain Bacteria; phylum Methylomirabilota; class Methylomirabilia; order Rokubacteriales; family CSP1-6; genus CAMLFJ01. Next base: position 972 of record DASZJM010000774.1, on the reverse strand, counting down.
GTCGGCCTCGCAGCCGAAGTAGAAGCGCGGCACGAAGAGGTCGCGGAGGTCCTGCTTGCGCTCGATGCGGCAGCGGAAGTAGTCGTCGACGTCCTCCACCCCGCCGGTGAGGGTGGAGTTGGAGTCGCCCTCGAGGCCCTCGCCGCGGCGCACCGCCTCGATCACGTCGGGCCGGCCGTACTTCTGGGCCAGCTCCAGCAGCTTCCCCCGATCGAGCTTGCTCGGATGCGTCGACTGGATCGCCTGCCCGTTGCGCTTCTCCCAGTGGCCGATCAGGTCCGCGTAGAGCATGCAGGCCCAGCCCACCCCGCCCTCGAGGAAGGCGAAGTTCAGGTCGGGGAAGCGCCGGGTCACGCCGCCGAAGAAGAGGGCCTTGGCCACCGCGTGCCCCGCGGAGGCGAAGTGGCCGATGTGGTTGTAGCAAAAGTTCGACGGCGAGTTGCGCAGCAGGATCGAGCGGGCGCCGTTGTGGAAGGTGGGCGCGAGCTTGAGCTCCTGGCACTTGCGCCAGACCGGGTCGTAGTCGTAGGGGCTGTCGAGGCCGACCACGTCGTACCACTCGACGAGGCCCGCCGCGTCGGGCCGCTCCTCGGCGAGCGCGGGCACCGGCCGCCGCATCATCCCGCCGACCATGATGACCTTGTAACCGAGCTGGGTGGCCGCGAACTCGATCTCCTCGATGGCCTCCTCGGGCGTGTACATTGGGATGATCGCGGCCGGGATTACGCGGTCCTCGAGCCCGCGGAACTGATCGGCCGCGAAGACGTTGTAGGCGCGGCAGATCGCCCGGCGCATCCGAGTGTCCTGCATGCGGTGGTAACTCAACCCGGCGGTGGGATACACCACCGAGAAGTCGATGCCGAGCTCGGGAAGGCGGTCGTAGAGCAGCCGCGGCAGCATCGCGGTCGCGCGGTCCAGCACGTTCTCGCACGGCGAGGACCAGAACGCCTCCTGCCCGATCCGGCGCCGGGC
>DASZJM010000773.1:0-7001 GCA_035948165.1 Candidatus Methylomirabilota bacterium | reverse complement strand
CGAGAAGGTGAGCGCGGTCACGTGGGCCGCGGACGGCGAGACCCTCTTCTACGTCACCGAGGACGAGGCGAAGCGGCCGTACCGCTTCCACCGCCAGCGCCTCGGCGCCGCGGTGGCCGACCTGCTCTACGAGGAGACCGACGCCCTCTTCCGCCTGCACGTTGGCCGCTCGCGCAGCCTCGCCTACCTGTTTCTGATCTCGGGGAGCTTCACCAGCACCGAGACGCGGGTCTGTCCCGCCGCCGATCCGACCGGGGCGTGGCGGATGATCCTGCCGCGGGAGAAGGATCACGAGTACCAGGTCGATCACGGCCGCGGGCCCTCCGGCGATCTCTTCTATATCCGCACCAACGGCGGCGGTCGGCGCAACTTCCGGCTCGTCACCGCGCCGGTGGACGATCCGGACCCGGCGCGCTGGAGCGAGCTCCTGCCCCATCGCGACGACGTGATGCTGGAGGACGTGGAGGTCTTCGCGCGCCATTACGTGGTCCACGAGCGCGAGGACGGCCTCATCCGCCTGCGCATCACCGACGCCGCGTCGGGCGCGCACCACCACGTGCAGTTCCCGGAGCCGACCTACGACCTCGACGCCGACGCCAACGCCGAGTTCGAGACCGACGCCTACCGGCTCCGCTACCAGTCGCTGATCACCCCCGCCTCGGTCTTCGACTACGACATCGCGGGGCGGCGCCTGCGTCTCCTGAAGCAGGCCGAGGTGCTGGGCGGCTACGACCCGGCCCGCTATCGCTCCGAGCGCATCCACGCCCTCGCGGGCGACGGCACCCGCGTCCCGATCTCGCTGGTGTGCCGCGCCGACGCCGCGCGCGACGGCTCCGCCCCCATGCTGCTCGCTGGCTACGGCGCCTACGGCTATCCGTACCCGGCCGGCTTCTCGTCGAACCGGCTGAGCCTGCTCGAGCGCGGGGTGAGCGTGGCCATCGCCCACATCCGCGGCGGCGGCGAGCTGGGCAAGCGCTGGCACGACGAGGGCCGCATGATGGCCAAGCGCAACACCTTCACCGACTTCATCGCGGTGGCCGATCACCTGGTGAAGGACGGCTACACCGCGGTCGACCGCCTCGTGATCGAGGGCGGCAGCGCGGGGGGGCTCCTCATGGGTGCGGTGCTGAACATGCGGCCGGACTGCGCGGCGGCCGCGGTGCTGCGGGTGCCCTTCGTGGACGTGATCAACACCATGCTCGACGAGTCGCTGCCGCTGACGGTGGGCGAGTTCGAGGAGTGGGGCAATCCCAAGATCCGCGAGCAGTACGAGTACATGAAGAGCTACTGCCCCTACACGAACCTCGACGCGCGCCGCTACCCCGCCCTGCTGGTGAAGACCTCGCTCCACGACAGCCAGGTGATGTACTGGGAGCCCGCGAAGTGGGTGGCGCGGCTGCGCGCCCTCGGCGGGCCGCGCGTGACGCCGCTCTTCAAGACCAACATGGAGGCCGGCCACGGCGGGTCGTCCGGCCGCTATGACTACCTGCGCGAAATCGCGTTCGACTACGCCTTCATCCTCACCCGCCTCTCCCCGTTCTTGCGGGGCCCCCTACCCTCTCCCCCATCGGGAAGAGGGTAGGGTGAGGGGGCGAGCACGTCGAGGGGGGCGGGCACGTCGCCGCCCGATCTCGCTTCCGCCTTCCTCGCCCACCTCCGCGCCGAGCTCCACGCCCCCGACCTCGCCTTCGCCGACAGCCCCACCGCGATCAGCGGCGGCTTCGACACCAGCATCTTCGGCTTCCGCCTGACCGGCGTCCCCGCGTCGTGGGCGGGGTCGCTGATCCTGCGCGTGATGAGCCCAACCCACGGTCCGCTTCGCGCCCTTCGGGAGCGCGCGATCCAGAACACGCTGGCCGCACAGGGCTACCCGGTCCCGCGCGTCCTCACCGCCTGCGCCGATCGCGCGCCCCTCGGCGCCGGCTTCCTCGTGATGGAGCGCGCGGCGGGCCGGCCGCTGCTCGACGATCGGATCCTCGGGGTGAGCGCGACGCTGGCGGAGGCGCAGGCCCGACTGCACGCGCTCGACCCGGAGCCGCTGCGGCGCGCGCTCGACGACGAGGGCGGCGCGGCGGGTCACGCCTTCGACCGGCGCGCGATCGACTACGAGAGCCATCTCGCCGCGCTCGATCGGCGCGTCGGGCAGGCCGGGCTGAGCGGCCTGGCCGTGGGGGTGCGCTGGCTGCGCGAGCGACGGCCGGCGGCCGGGCCGCTCGTGATCTGCCACGGCGACTTCCATCCCCAGAACCTCCTCGCCCAGGGCGGACGCGTGACCGCGGTGCTCGACTGGCCGAACGCGCTGGTGGCGGAGGCGGAGTGCGACGTGGCGGCCACGCTGGTGATCTTGCAATCCACCCCGGTCGACGTGCTACCGGTCCCCGCCGCGCTGCGCCTGCTGGTGGCGGCCCTGCGCCCGCTCATGGCCAGACGCTACCTCGCGCGCTATCGGCGCGCCCGCGGGCTCGATCGCGCGCGCCTCGCCTACTACGAGGCCGCCGCGTGCATGCGGGGCCTCGTCCGGGCCGCGGAGGCGCGGGTGGCCGGCGCCACGAATCCGCTCGACACGTCGTCCTTCGGCGCGCGCCTCGCCGCGCGGTTCGCGCGGGTCAGCGGCGTGCCGGTCGCGCTGCCGCCGGCCCGCGGCTGACCGTGCTACCATTCCCGCGGAATCCGACCGTCTCGCCCCGGAGAGGCTCATGAACGCGACCGATCTCGCCTACACCCCCGCCACCGAACTCATCGCGCGCATCCGCTCGAAGGCGCTCTCCCCGGTGGAGGTGACGCGCGCGGTGCTGGAGCGCATCGAACAGGTGAACCCGAAGATCAACGCGTTCTGCACGGTCACCGCCGACGCGGCGCTCGCCGCCGCGCGGGCCGCGGAGGCGGCGGTGATGAAGGGCGAGCGGCTCGGGCCGCTCCACGGCATCCCGGTTTCGATCAAGGATCTGGCCCTCGTGAAGGGCGTGCCCGCGAAGTTCGGCTCGTACGTGTACGAGCAGCGCATCGGGGAGGTCGACGCCCCGTACGTCCGCCGGCTGCGGGAGGCGGGGGCCATCCTGACCGGCAAGACCACCACGCCCGAGTTCGGCTGGAAGGCCCTCGGGGACAGCCCGCTCACCGGCATCACCCGCAATCCGTGGAACACCGCGATGACCTCGGGCGGGTCGAGCGCGGGAGCGGGCGCCGCGACGGCGGCCGGGCTCGGCCCGCTCCACCAGGGCTCGGACGGAGCGGGGTCGGTCCGGGTGCCCTCCGCCTTCTGCGGCATCTACGGCCTCAAGCCGACCTTCGGCCGCGTCCCGATGTGGCCGGTGTCCAACACCGACAGCGTCTCGCACACGGGGCCGATGACCCGCACGGTGGCCGACGCCGCGCTGATGCTCGCGGCGATGGCGGGGCCCGACGACTGGGACCGCCAGTCGCTCGATGCGCCGCCGGCCGACTACGTGGGCCGGCTGCGCGAGGGCGTCCGAGGCCTGCGCGTCGGGTGGAGCCTCGACCTCGGGTGCTGCCGCGTCGATCCCGAGATCGGCCAGGTGGCGCGGCGCGCGGCGGAGGCCTTCCAGGAGCTGGGCGCCACGGTGGAGGACGCCAAGGTGAGCCTGCCCGACACCCGCGAGATGATCCACCTGATGTGGAACGCGCACTACGCGGGCAACTTTGCTCCCTTCCTGGAGAAGTTCCGCAGCCGGATGGACCCGGGGCTGGTCGCGGCGGTCGAGGACGGCCGCCGGTACACCGCGGAGGCCTACGTGGACATGCGCGGGCGCAAGCACGCCTACTGCGACGCGATGCGCGCGCTCTTCGACACCTACGATCTGCTGCTCACGCCGACCGTGTCGGTGGCCGCGTTCGAGGTCGAGCGCCTGAATCCCGCGCACTTCCCGCAGCACGAGTGGGACTGGTTCCCGTGGGCGGGCTTCAGCTACCCGTTCAACTTCACGGGGCAGCCCGCCGCCACCGTCCCGGCCGGCTTCACCGCCGCGGGCATGCCGGTGGGCTTGCAGATCGTCGGCCGCCGGCTTGCCGACCTCCAGGTGCTGCAGGCCTCCGCCGCGTTCGAGGAGGCGCGGCCCTGGGCGGCGAAGCGCCCCGCGCTCGGCTGAGCGATGAGCGACCGTCCGTACGACGTCATCACCTTCGACTGCTACGGCACCCTGATCGACTGGGACGGTGGCATCGAAGCCGCGTTCGCCCGCGCGGTGGCGGAGAGTGGGGGCGGCCTCGATCCGCGCCGTGTCCTCGACGTCTACGAGGAGATCGAGGCGGAGGTGGAGGCGGAGCGCTACCGGAGCTACCGCGAGGTGCTCACCGAGAGCACGCGGCGCGTGGCCCGGCGGCTCGGCTGGGCGCTTCCCGAGGCGAAGGCGGGCTTCCTGGCCGAGAGCCTGCCGCGCTGGATCCCGTTCCCCGACACGAACGCCGCGCTCGAGCGGCTCTTCAAGGCCGGCTACCGGCTCGGCATCCTCTCGAACGTGGACGACGACCTGCTCGCGGGCAGCCGCAAGCACTTCACGGTCCCGTTCGATCCCATCGTGACCGCCCAGCAGGTCGGCTCCTACAAGCCGGCCGACGGCCACTTCGTGGCCGGGCGCGAGCGCATCGGGAGCGCGCGCTGGCTGCACGCCGCGCAGAGCCACTTCCACGACGTGACCCCGGCGCGGCGTCACCAAATCCCGTCGGCCTGGATCAACCGCAAGCGTCTGGTCCGCGGGGAGCCGCGGCCGGATCGCGAGCTCCATTCGCTGACCGAGCTGGCCGACTGGCTCGCCTAGAGGGAGACCGATGGCACTCGAGCAGGCTCTCACCGACACCCTCACCCAGGCCATCAAGGCCAAGGACGCCCGGACCGCCGACGTGGTGCGCATGATCAAGACCAAGATCCAGGAGCGCCGCACCGCCAAGGGCTCCTCCGGCCAGGTCGACGACGCGCTCGTGCTCGACGTGATCGGCGCGTACCGCAAGCAGCTGCAGAAGGCGGTGGCCGAGTTCGAGAAGGTGGGCGAGCGCGGGGCGGCCCAGGCCGCGGTGCTGCGCTTCGAGATCGAGTTCTGCGAGCGCTACCTGCCCAAGACCATGGACGAGGTGGCGGTGCGCGCGCTCGTGCGAGAGCGCATCGCCGCGCTCGGCATCGCCGATCCCAAGCAGGCCGGCCGCCTCGTCGGCGACATCATGAAGACCCACAAGGGCCAGGTGGACGCGGGCGACGTCAAGCGCGTCGCCGAGGAGCTGCTGAAGGGCTGAGCCCGCCCGCTAGCGGCGGAACCGGGCGCGCGGGTCGTTGCGGAGGGCGTCCTCGATGCGCATGCGGTGGCGCGACTCCATCACCGGCAGCGCGTCGGGCGGGAAGTAGCGCAGCTCGAGCGACTCGTCGTCGTTGATCCGCGGCTCGCCGCCCAGCGAGCGGCACGCGAAGGTGATGCTGACGATCATGGCCTGGTCGCCGTTGGCGTAGCTCACCCGGAAGTCGGGCCCGCTGTAGACGCCCACGATGCGCTCCGGCACGACCTCGAGCGCGGTCTCCTCGCGCACCTCGCGCACCAGGCTCTCGGCCGGCTCCTCGCCCGGCTCCATCGCCCCGCCGGGGAGCCCCCACTCGCCGTCGTCGCTGCGGCGCTGGAGTAGCACGTGGCCCGCGTCGTTCAGGATGACCGCGGCGACCCCCGGAGTCAGCAGGAGATCGTGGCCGATCTTGGCCCGGAGGTCGTGGAGGTAGTCGGAGAGGCCCAAGCCGCTAGGAGCGGCTCGAGGCGTAGCGCTTCTCGACGTAGTCGTCGAGGATCTTCAGGAAGTCGGCCACGATGGTGTCGCCCTTGAGCGTGAGCTTGAGCGCGCCGTCGACGAAGACCGGGGCCTTGGGCTCCTCGAAGGTGCCGGGCAGCGAGATGCCGATGTCGGCGTGCTTGGACTCGCCGGGCCCGTTGACCACGCAGCCCATCACCGCGACCTTCAGCTCTTCCACTCCCGTGTAGCGGCCCTTCCACACCGGCATCTGCTCGCGGATGTAGGTCTGGATCTGCTCGGCCATCTCCTGGAAGAAGGTCGAAGTGGTCCGGCCGCAGCCGGGGCAGGCGGTCACCAGCGGCAGGAAGCTCCGGAGCCCCAGCGACTGGAGGATGAGCTGGGCGACCTGCACCTCTTCGGTGCGATCGCCGTTGGGCTTCGGAGTGAGCGAGACGCGGATCGTGTCGCCGATCCCCTCTTGCAGCAGGATCGCGAGCCCGGCGGTGCTCGCCACGATACCCTTGGCCCCCATGCCCGCCTCGGTGAGGCCCAGGTGGAGCGGATAGTCCGAGCGCGGCGCGAGCTTGCGGTAGACGTCGACCAGGTCCTGCACGCCTGAGACCTTGGCGGAGAGGATGATCCGGTCGTGGCCGAGGCCGGTCTGCTCGGCCAGCTCGGCGGACTGGATGGCGCTTTCCACCATCGCGTTCATGGTCACGTCGCGCGCGGTCAGCGGATCCTTGCTCTTGGCGTTGGCGTCCATCATCTGGGTCAGCAGGTTCTGGTCAAGGCTCCCCCAGTTGACGCCGATGCGCACCGGCTTGCCGTTGTCGACCGCGACGCGGACAATCGCGCTGAAGTTCTCGTCGTGGTGCTTGCCGCCCACGTTGCCCGGGTTGATGCGGTACTTGGCGAGCGCCTTCGCGCACGCCGGGTACTTGGTGAGCAGGACGTGGCCATTATAGTGGAAGTCGCCGATCACCGGGACCGTGACCTGCTCCACGATCTCCGGCACCGCGCGGGCCGCCGCCTCGGTGTTCACGGTTACCCGCACCAGCTCGCTGCCCGCGGCGTGGAGCGCGTTGACCTGCGCCACCGTGCCGGCCACGTCGGCGGTGTCGGTGTTGGTCATGGACTGCACCACGATGGGCCGCTTGCCGCCCACCTTGACCCCGCCCACGTCCACCGCCACCGTCTTGCGTCGCTCGTGAGTGCTCATCGCGTGACGGTCATCATACCATCCCACCCCGGGGAGTATGATGACGCCCATGTCCGCC
>DASZJM010000772.1:0-1681 GCA_035948165.1 Candidatus Methylomirabilota bacterium | reverse complement strand
CTCGAGCACGCTCGCGGGGTGCCGATCGCTCACGTAGATGAGGGGCGAGCGGTCGAGCCGCGCGTGGGCCAGGCCGGTGGCGCTGGCGGTGACCCCCGGCCCGAGGGTCGAGAGCACCGCGCCCGGGTGCCCGGTCAGCTCCCCGGTGACCGCCGCCATGATGCAGGCCGCCCACTCCTGGTGGCAGAGCACGAAGGGCAGCTCGCGGCTCCGGGCCGCCTCGAGCACTTCCAGGTTCGAGCCGCCGCCCGGCACGCCGAAGAGGCGCGACACCTCGGCCCGCAGCAGCCCTTCGACGATCAGGTCCGCGACGGTGGGCATGGCCTCAGGCGCGCTCGACCGGGTTGGGGCCCCGGACGAGGGGCGTCTCGTGGCCTTCCCACTGCGCCCTCACCGCTCGGCTGTCGTACGCCACGCCGCCCGGAGCCGGTCGCGCGGCTAGCCCCCCGCCAGGCGCCGGAGAACCGGCTCCATGCGCTCGAGCGCCTTCTTGAGGTTCGCCTCCGAGCTGGCGTATGACAGGCGCAGGTAGCCCTCGCCGTACTGGCCGAACGCCGACCCGCCGAGCACCGCCACCCCCGCCTCCTGCAGCAGGGCCTCGGCGATCTCGGTCGAGGGCCGCTTGAGCGCCTTCACGTTGGGGAAGACGTAGAAGGCCCCGCGCGGCGAGCGGCACGAGACGCCGGGCAGCCGGTTGAGGCCGGCCACCAGCACGTCGCGCCGGCGCTTGAACTCGGCCACCATCTCGGTCACCGGGGTCTGGTCGCCCTGGAGCGCGGCGATGCCCGCGTGCTGCGTGAACGAGGCGGTGCACGAGTTGGAGTTCACCATGAGCCGGGTCACGTGCTCGGCCAGCGCCACCGGCATCACCCCGTAGCCCAGGCGCCAGCCGGTCATCGCGTAGGCCTTGGAGAAGCCGTCCAGGATGATGACCAGGTCCTTCATGCCCGGGAAGCGGGTGATCGACGCGAACTCGCCCTCGTAGAGGAAGGCCTTGTAGATCTCGTCGGCCAGCACCGGGATCCGGTAGTGCTTCGCGATCTCGGCGATGCGGCCGAGCTGGTCGACCTCCAGCACGCCGCCGGTGGGGTTCTGGGGCGAGTTGATGACGATCAGCTTGGTCTTGCGCGAGACGCTCTTCTCGAGCACGTCCAGGTCGAAGCCGAAGCCGCTCTCTTCGCGCAGCGGGATCGGCACCGGCTTGCCGCCCACGAAGTTGATCACCGATTCGTAGATCGGGAACCCCGGGTTCGGGTGCACGACCTCGTCGCCCGGGTTCACCAGCGCGGTGACCACGAAGTACATGATGGGCTTGGCGCCCGGCGTCACCACGATCTCGTCCGAGGTGATCGGGAGGCTGCGCGTGCCCTCCACGTCCTTCACGATGGCCTCGCGCAGCTCGGGCAGGCCCGCGGCCGGCCCGTAGTGGGTGGCCCCGCTGTCGAGCGCCCGCTTGCCCGCCTCGCGGATGTGCTTCGGCGTGTCGAAGTCCGGCTCGCCGATCTCGAGGTGGATGATCTCCTTGCCCTGCCGCTCGAGGGCCTTGGCGCGCGCCAGCACCTCGAACGCCGATTCCGTGCCCAGACGTGACATCCGCTCCGCGAATTCCATGGTGGCGCCGATCGTAGCAGAGCTTCCGCGCATCAGACAAGCCCGCCCGCGTCTGTGCTCCGCGCGCCGC
>DASZJM010000771.1:0-3806 GCA_035948165.1 Candidatus Methylomirabilota bacterium | reverse complement strand
CCATCGCGAGGCGGAGGCCGCCGCGCCTCCGCCTCGCCTCTCTCCGTGCTCACGGTCGATCGGCTCACCAAGCAGTTCGGCGGCTTCACCGCCCTGAACGCGGTCTCCTTCGAGGTGAAGGCAGGCGAGATCCTGGGTCTGATCGGCCCCAACGGATCCGGCAAGACCACCTGCTTCAACTGCATCTCGGGGGCGCTCGCCGCCACCGCGGGCTCGATCCGCTTCAAGGGCGACGAGATCGCGGGCCTCACCCCGGACGCGATCTGCCACCGCGGGCTCGCCCGCACCTTCCAGATCCCCCGCCCGTTCCGCAAGCTGTCGATCCTCGAGAACGTGGCGGTGGCCGCCCACTTCGGGGCCGCGCGGCGCAGCACCGAGGCGGAGGCGCGGCGCCGGGCCCAGGAGGTGCTGGCGCTGGTGGGCCTGCCCGCCGATCCGGCCGCGACCACGTCGCTCCTCGGCGCGGGCGGGCTCAAGAAGCTCGAGCTGGCGCGCGCGCTCGCCACCGGGCCGACCCTGCTGCTGGCCGACGAGAGCCTGGGCGGCCTCGATCCCTCCGAGATGCACGACGCGGCGGAGATGCTGCGACGCATCCGGGGCGAGCTCGGCGTCACGATCGTGTGGGTCGAGCACATCATGGCGACGCTCCTGCGCGTGGTGGACCGCCTGGTCGTCCTCGACCACGGTGAGAAGATCGCGGAGGGCACGCCGCGCGAGGTCGCGGAGAACCCGCAGGTGATCGAGGCCTACCTCGGCGAGAAGGTGGTGCTCGGCTGATGCTCGAGCTGCACCAGGTCACCGCCGGGTACGGGGCCTTCACCGCGCTCTGGGACGTGAGCCTGCGGGTGGGCCAGGGCGAGGCGGTGGCGGTGGTCGGCCCCAACGGGGCCGGCAAGACCACCCTGCTGCGCGCGATCTCCGGGCTCATCGCCCCGCGGGCCGGCCGCATCGCGTTCGAGGGCGCGGAGCTGGCCGGCCGCCCCGCCTACGAGATCGTGGCCCACGGCATCGCGCACGTGCCGGAGGGCCGGCGCCTCTTCCCCCAGCTCACCGTCGCCGAGAACCTCAAGATGGGCGCGTTTCTGCCGTCGGCGCGTGCGCACTTCCGCGAGAGCCTCGAGCGCGTCTACGCGCTGTTCCCGGTGCTGGCCGAGCGCCCGACCCAGCGGGCGGGCAGCCTCTCGGGCGGCGAGCAGCAGATGCTCGCGGTGGGCCGCGCCTTGATGTCGCGCCCCAAGCTGATCCTCTTCGACGAGCCGTCCATGGGGCTGGCCCCGGTGATGGTCCTGCGCCTCTTCGACTTGATTTCACGCGTACGGGAAGTTGGGTTCACCATTTTGATCGTCGAGCAGAACGTCCGCCAGGTGCTCAAGCTCGTGGACCGCGCATATCTTCTGGAAGTCGGCCGCATCAAGATCGAGGGGCGCGCCGCCGACCTCGCCGAGCAGGATTTCATCCGCCAGGCCTACGTGGGGCTCTGACCCGTGCTCGACCCGATCTTCATCCTCGAGGCGGTGGTGAACGGGATCCTGCTGGGCGGCATCCTCGCGCTGCTCGCCCTCGGCCTCAACCTGATCTTCGGCGTCATCGACATCGTCTGGATCGCCTACGTGGACCTGGTAACCCTGTGCATGTACGGGGTCTACTTCCTGGTCAGCCTCTACGGCTGGCCGCTCTGGCTGGCCGGCCTGGCCGGCATCGGGATCGGCGCGCTCCTCGGCGTGCTGGTGCACCTGCTCATCATCACCCCCATCCTGGCGAGCCCGCCGATCAACCAGCTCCTCGCCACCGGCGGGCTCCTCTTCTTCATCCAGTCGGCCGCCACCCTGCTCTGGTCCACCGACCATCGCTCCCTGCGGGTGAGCCTGCCCACCCTCGAGGTGGGCGGCATCTTCATCTCGTTCACCCGCCTCCTCGCCTTCGGCCTCGCCATCCTCGCCATGGTCGCGCTCTACCTCTTCCTCACCCGCACCTACACCGGCACCGCGATCCGCGCGGTGAGCCAGGACCGCGAGGCCATCGCCCTCATGGGCGCGCGGCCGCAGCGCCTCTACCTGGTGACCTCCGCGGTGGGCGGGGCGATGGCGGGCGTCGCGGGCGCGCTGCTCATCATCCAGTACGCGGTGCACCCCTACTTCGGGGGCGCCTTCGGCCCGCTCACCTTCATGATCTGCGTGCTGGGCGGGCTCGGGAACATGGTCGGGGCCTTCGCGGCCGCGTTCATCATGGCCCAGGTGATCTCGGTGGGCGGCGTGCTGGTCTCGACCGAGATGGGCTACGTCATCGCCTTCGTCATCTTCATCGTCCTGATGTTCGTCCGCCCGGGCGGCATCTTCGCGAGGCGCGCGTGACCGCGGTCCGGCTCCTCGGGCTGGCCGGAGTGGTGGCCCTCGCCCTCGTGCCCCTGCTCCCGCTCGGGCCCGCGCAGGAGTACATCTGGCACGTCATCATCCAGATCTTCCTGTGGTCCTTCGTGGGCAGCGCGTGGTCGCTCATGGGCCGCTTCGGCCTCGTCTCCCTGGGGCACGGCGCGTTCCTCGGGGTAGGGGCGTACGCCACCGTGCTGCTCTGGAACTTCTTCGGGATGACCCCGTGGGCGGGCGCCGGGCTCGCCATCCTGATGACGATGGCCTTCGCCCTGGTGGTGGCCTATCCCTGCTCCCGCTTCCAGGTGGTCGGCCACTACTTCGGCCTCGTCACTCTCGCGGTCGGCGAGGTGATCCGGCTCCTGATCGTGGCCGAGCGCGACTGGACCGGCGGCTCGCTCGGGGTGACCCTGAAGACGGGCGGCACCGCCTCCGACTGGTGGACGCTCCAGTTCACGGACAAGCGCGTCTTCTACTACGTGGGGCTCGCGGCCTGGCTCTTCGGGCTCTGGGTGTGGTGGCGGGTGGATCGGAGCATGGCCCGCAGCGCGATGGAGGCCATCGGCGAGGACGAGACCGCGGCGGCCTCGGTGGGCATCCGGGTGGCGCGGTTCAAGATGGCCATCACCGCGCTCTCCGCCGCGCTCACCGCGCTGGGCGGCGCGCTCCTCGCCCTCTACCTGGCCTACGCCAACCCCGACACCCTCGCGGGCATCGGGGTGTCGCTGCGCATCGTGTTCGCGGTGGTGCTCGGCGGCATGTACGCTCTCCTCGGCCCCTTCGTGGGCACCGCGCTCACCATCGCCCTCAGCGAGTACCTGCGGATCTACTTCGGCATCAAGCTCATCGGGATCGCCGAGACCATCTACGGGCTCCTGCTGATCGTCTTCATCATCTTCCTGCCCGCCGGCATCTACGGCAGCATCGCCCAGGCGGTCCGCCGACGCCTCGCGCGGCCTTCCGGCCGCCTGCCCCTTCGGGCATAGTGAAGAGCGTGAGATCGACGAGACGGGGCGGGCGCGGGCGGCTCGCCGTGGGCCTGGCCGTGATGACGCTCGCGGCCGGCTGCGCGAGCGAGGGCGGCGGCATCGACCTGCGCGGCGGCCAGACCCAGGCCCAGCTCGAGGACGATCGCGCCAAGTGCATCCCATTCGTCCAGGCGCACACTGAGACCCCCGCGGAGATGGCCGAGGCCGCGTGCCTGGTCGCGCGCGGCTATCGCGTGCCGATCACGTTCGCGCAGGGGCCCGCGCGGATCGGCTACCTGTACGTCACCTCGCGCGGGGAGGCCGCCGCGATCGTGGGCGACTTCCAGGGCTGCCAGGTCGAGGCCTTCAAGACGCCGCCGCCGGTGATCCCCGACTCCGATACCTCCGGCATCTTCTCGAACTTCTTCTCGAAGGTCTTCCCGCGCGGCTTCACGTCCAAGCCGCCGACCCC
>DASZJM010000770.1:0-25757 GCA_035948165.1 Candidatus Methylomirabilota bacterium | reverse complement strand
CGCGCCTCGCAGTGGCTCGGCCTGATCCTGGGCACGGTGGGCGTGGCGATCGTGGTGGCCCCGCGCGCGCTCGAGAGCCCCGCGGGCTAGCGTGCGGTCTCGCTCGGGCTCGATCGGGGCCATGGCGCTCTACTACTACCTGTTGGCGCGCGGGACGGCGGGCCGGGTGGCGGCCAACTTCTACCTCGTCCCCGGGACGGTGGCGCTGGCCGCGTGGGCGCTCCTGGGGGAGCGCCTGACCCCGCTGGCCGTCGTCGGCTTCGCCATCGCCTCCGCGGGCGTGTCCTGGTGGCCCGCGCCCCGGGCCGCCCGCGCGCCGGCGCCCGCTCAGGACGGCAGGATGACCGCCTTGCCGGTGGTCTGGGTGTCGAAGAGCTTGTAGGCGTCCTCCGCCTGCTCGAGCTTCCAGCGGTGCGTGAAGAGCCGCTCCACGTCCACGCTCCGGTCGGCCACGAACTCCGCGCACTCGGCCTGCCCTTGCTTCGAGAACGTCCAGGAGCCGACGAGCGTCACCTGCCGGCGTAGCAGGTCGGGGCTCACGTCGAGCGTGACCTGGCCGCGCTCGCCCACGAAGCAGGCGGTGCCCCACGAGCGCACCGCGCGCACCGCGGCCGCGCGGGCCTCCGGCGCGGAGGAGGCGTCGAGCGTCTTGTGCGCGCCCTCGCCGTGGGTCAGGTCCCGGATCGCGGCCACCACGTCGCCCGCCCCGGGGTCGATCACCTCGTGCGCGCCGAACGCCCGCGCCAGATCGCGCCGCTCCGGCGCGACGTCGACCGCGATCACCCGCGCGCCCATCACGACCGCGAGCTGGGTGGCCGAGAGCCCGACCGGCCCCTGGCCGAAGATGGCGATGGTCTCGCCGCCCTGCAGGTTGACCCGCCGCAGCGCGCCCCAGGCGGTGCCGGTGCCGCACGAGATCGCGGCGCCGGTCACGAAGGAGAGCGCGTCCGGCAGCGGCACCAAGGTCGACACCGGCACCTTCATGTAGCGCGCGTGACCGCCGTGCCCGCCCGAGCCGTACACCACCGTCCCCTCCAGGCACATCTGGGTCCAGCCCGCCCGGCAGTGCTTGCAGGTGCCGCAGCCCTCGTAGTGGTGGTCCATCACGCGCTGCCCGACTCGCGCCTCCTTCGGGGTGACGCCGGCGCCCACCGCGGCCACCACGCCGCAGGGCTCGTGCCCCGCGATCACGCCGGCCTGCCGCCGGATGCCGCCCGCCACCGTCCCGGCCGGCTGCGCGGGCGCGCGGTAGCTGTGCAGGTCGCTGCCGCACATGCCCGACGCCTTGATCTCGAGGACCACGTCCCGGGGCCCCGGGGTCGGATCGGGGAACTCCCGCAGCTCGAGCTTGCGATCGCCGAGGAACACGACGCCTTTCATCCCCGCCTCCGATGCCTGCGTGTTACCCTCATCGGCATGATCGTCTACGAGATGCGCACCTACACGCTCCAAGACCGCCGCGCGCACTGGGCCGCAGTATATGCCAACCGGGACTTCGTCGACGGCTTCGCGGCGAAGCTCCGCCCGCTGGTCCCGCACCCCTGAGGCGGCCATGGCGCACTGGCTGCTGAAGTCCGAGCCGGACGATTGGTCGTGGGCCGCTCAGGTCGCGAAGGGCCGCGCCGGAGCGGAGTGGACCGGGATCCGCAACTTCTCGGCGCAGAACCATCTGCGCGCCATGAAGAAGGGTGAGCAGGCGTTCTTCTACCACACCGGCAAGGAGAAGGCGATCGTCGGCATCGTCAAGGTGATCGCGGAGGCGCACCCGGATTCGACCGACGTCGCCTGGCGCGCCATCGACGTCGCCGCGGTCGCGCCGCTCCCGACGCCGGTGGGCCTCGACCAGCTGAAGGCGGACAAGCGCTTCGCGAGCATGGCCCTGGTCCGCCTGCCCCGGCTCTCGGTGCAGCCGGTGAGCGATACCGAGTGGCGGCTGATCTGTCAGATGGGGGGTCGCGACTAGCCGGCGGCCGGATCGGACGGCCACTCGCTCCGCGCGCGCTCGCGGAGCTTGACCTTCTGCACCTTGCCGGAGCTGGTCATCGGAAACTCGTCGACGAACACCACGTGGCGGGGAATCTTGAAGCTCGCCACCCGCCCCCGGCAGTGCTCGACGACCTCCCGCTCGGACAGGCGGGCGCCCGCCGCGAGCTGCACGAAGGCCACCGCCACCTCGGCGAGCCGCGCGTCGGGCAGCCCGACCACCGCCGCCGCGTTGACGGCGGGGTGGGTCATCAGGAAGGCCTCGACCTCCATCGGATCCACGTTCTCGCCGCCGATCTTGAGCATGTCCTTGTAGCGGCCGAGGAACCGCATGTGCCCGTCCGGGCGCAGCAGACCCATGTCGCCGGTGTGGAACCAGCCGTCCGCGTCGATGGCCCGCGCGGTCTCCTCGGGCCGCTTGTAGTAGCCCGGGGTGACGATGTACCCGCGCACCAGGATCTCGCCCGGCACCGACACCGGCTGGTCGGCGCCCGTCTCCGGATCGACGATGCGCACCTCGTAGCCCGAGCCGGGATAGCCGTTGGCCTCGACGCACTGCTCCTCGGTCGAGTCGAGGAAGGAGAAGGTCACGCCGATCCCGACCTCGCTCATCCCGAACCCGGTCATGAGGTTGCCGAACGTCTTGCGCGCGCGACGGGCGATCGGGATCGAGCTCGACATGCCGGTGCCGCAGATGCCGGTGCGCACGCTCGACACGTCGCGGGGCTCGCGCTCCTGGGCGTCCAGCAGCTCCTTGTAGTGGGTGTCGAAGCCGTGGATGATCGTCGCCCGCTCGCTCGCGATGAGATCGAGGCACTCGCCGGGCTCGAAGGTCTCGGTCAGCACCTGGCGCGCGCCCCGGACCATCGACATGAGCGGCCCCTCGATGAAGCCGAAGGCGTGGAAGAGGGGCAGGTACATGAGGATGACGTCGTCGACGGTCAGGCCCATGCGATCGCCGTGGTCCCAGGCGTTGCGGATCATCCGGTGGCTGTGCACCGCGCCCTTGGGGAACCCGGTCGTGCCCGAGGTGTAGAAGATGAAGGCGCTGTCCTCCCCGTCCACCCGGGCGGCCCGCTCGCGGAGCGCGTCCGCGGTCACCGAGGCCCCGCGATCGAGCATCTCGCGCCAGCCGGTCGCCTTGCCGTCGGGCCCGTCGGAGAGCACCACCACGTGGCGGAGGCAGGGAACGCGCGGGTCCGGGCGCGCCCCCAGTCCCGGCGCGACCTCGCGCATCATGGCGAGATAGTCGACCGGCCCCGAGCGGTCGGCGAGGAGCACCGCGGCGGCGTCCGACTGAGCGAGGACGTAGGCCATGTCCTCGGTGCGGAAGCGCGTGTTCACCGGCACGAGCACCGCGCCGATCTTCATGACCGCGAACATCGCGTCGATCCACTCGGGACGGTTGACCATCCAGAGCGCGACCTTGTCCCCCGGCGCGATGCCCACCGACATGAGCCCGCGCGCCACCGCGTCGACCCGCGCGTGCATCTCGGCGAACGTCCACCGCCGCCCCTGGAAGGCGAGGGCCTCGCGCGGGCCCCACTGGCGGGCCGCCCGCTCCGGCAGGAGCCCGATCGTCTGCCTCGCGTACCAGTCGCCCATGACCGCCTCCCGGTTCCGCTCCGGCGGCTAGGTCCCCGTTCCGCCCGCCTCACCTTCCCGCTGCCGGCGCAGGAAATCCTCGACGTCGCGCATGAGCCGCTCCGAGTCGAGCTCTCCGCCCGGCAACGGCGCCTGCTCCTCGGCCGCCGCCGCGTCGTATTCCTGCTCCAGCTTCCGCACGTGCTCCCGGGTGGCTCGGTCGCGGGCCACCGCCCGGTCGCACTGGACGCGGAACTCCTGGATGGCCTCGGCGAAGCTGGACATGTCCGGGCTCAGGTCGAGCAGGCGGGCCACGTAGCTCACCAGGGTCTCGATCGCGGCCGGGTTCTCGGAATCGGGCAGATAGTGCGGCGCCTGCCCCATGAAGCCGACGTGCTGCATGCCGCGCTGCTCCGCCGCGTCGAGGACGACGGTGGAGATGCCGGTCGGGCCCTCGTAGGTGGGCGGACGGTAGATGCCCCAGGCCTCGAGCAGCGCCTTCGCGCCGGGGTCGGTGCAGCGGGCGGTGACCCGCACCGGCCGGGTGTGGGGGGCGCCCGCGAGCAGCGCCCCGAGCGAGACGATCCGCCTCACCCCGCAGCGCTCGGCCACGTCGAGGAACGCCTTGGTATAGGTCTGCCACCGCTGATGGGGCTCCGGACCGCTGAAGAAGAGGAGCCCGTCCCGGCCCCCGGCCGGATGCCACGCGAAGAACTCGCTCCGGGGCCAGTGGATGTCGCGGCCCCCGTCGGGCCGGAGCCGCACCTCGGGCCGCTCCTGGGTGAAGACGAAAAACTCTTCCGGGTTGATGCGCGCCAGCCGCGTGGCCCGGAGGTCACGGGACAGATGCCGCAAGGCGCCGGTGGCGGCGCGGCCGGCATCGATCCATCCCCCGAACGCCATGACCATCGTGGTCAGGTTGACGGGCGGCTCGCGGTCGAACTCCACGTTGTCCATGCGCATCCTCACGCCTCAGCGAATCGGCCGTCCGGGACGCATCCGCCGCGTATCATAGCGAAGGGGAACCAAACGGACAAGGAAGGCCGACACTTGACAGCGTCTCGCAACCCGCGTATCCCGTCTATCAGCATGCGCCACCGGGTCTCGACGGTCGTCGTTCTCGTCGCGCTGCTGGCCACCCTGGTCGCGTTGACATCGCTCGCCTATGCTACTCCTCCCGACCCGACGTGGGTCAGCGGCTTCTTCGACGACGACGACAATGGCATGTCCTTCGTCACCTCCAGTCTGGCCGCGCTCGACCCGTTTCCGCAGTGCGCCTGGTCATCGTTCCCCGTGTTCGGCCCGGTCGTCGCGACGGCGAGCGCACGGCCGACGCCCTCGCCGCACCGCGGCTCCCGAGACGCCCGAGCCCCTCCGCTCTCCTAAGCGCCTCAATCGCGGTCGCCCGCGCCGTGCCGGCATTCCCGGCCAGGGCGCGCGGACGTGTGGCTCTCGGGTGTGCACGGGATCGAGTTCCCAGAAGGAGGACGGCGATGATCGGTTCTCAGGACCTGCTGGTCGGCCTGGCCATTGTGCTCTTTCTCTTCGGCGCCAAGAAGCTGCCCGAGCTCGCGGCCTCGCTCGGCAAATCGATGAAGGAGTTCAAGAAGGGCGTGTCGGAGACCGGAGAGGAGGAGCCGTCCAAGACCCCGCCCCCTCCGGCCGCGACTCCCGTCGCGGCCCTGACCTGCCCCACCTGCGCCGCGCCGCTCGAGCGGGACTGGAAGCACTGCCCCCGCTGTGGCGCCCCGGCGCCCGGCGATTCGGGCGCGCGGTGACGGAGGACTCACTTCGCTTCGGTGTCGTCGGATGCGGCCGCATCGCGGGCAATCATCTGCGGGCGCTGGCCGCGGACCACGTGCCGGCCCAGCTCGTGGCCGTCGCGGACGTGAAGGAGGATCGCGCGCGCGCCTGCGCGGAGCAATACCGGGTGCCCTACTACCTCGACTACCACGAGATGCTCACCCGGCATCCGGAGATCGACGTCATCGACGTCCTCACCCCGACCGGCTACCACGCGCGCCACGTGATCGATCTCGCGCGCTACGGGAAGCACTTCGTGGTCGAGAAGCCGATGGCCCTCCAGGTGTCGGACTGTGACCGGATGATCGCGGCCTGTCGCCGGCACGGGTGTCGGCTCTTCGTGGTGAAGCAGAACCGCTACAACCCCGCGGTGGTGGCCGCGCGTCGGGCGCTGGAGGACGGCCGCTTCGGCAAGATCGTCATGGGCACGGTTCGCGTCCGCTGGAAGCGCGATCAGGCCTACTACGCGCGGGATTCGTGGCGCGGCACGTGGGAGCTCGACGGCGGCGTGATGGCCCAGCAGGCCAGCCATCATCTGGACCTGCTGCAGTGGTTCATGGGCCCCGTGAAGCAGCTGCAATGCCAGATCGCGACCCGGCTCCTCGAGATCGAGGTGGAGGACACCGCGGCCGCCCTCTTCCGGTTCGAATCCGGTGCCCTCGGCGTCTTCGAGGCCACCACCGCCACCCGGCCCACCGATCTCGAGGCCTCGTTGAGCCTTCTCGGGGAGGGAGGGTCCGTCATTCTGGGAGGCAACGCGGTGAATCGGATCGAGCACTGGCAATTCGATCCCGAGCGGCCCGAGGACGCGCACGTCCGGGCCGCGGCCTCGCAGGACGTGCCCAACGTGTACGGTCACGGGCACGGCGACTACCTGACCGCCGTCGTTCGCTCGATCCTCGGCCACCAGGCCGGGATGGTGGAGGGCACCGAAGGCCGAAAGAACGTCGCCATCCTCACCGCTCTGTACGAGTCCGCCGCTCGGGGCGGGGCTCCGGTTCCGCCGGACGTCCGGATCCGGAAGGCCCGGATCGGCCGGCGCCCCACCCCGGCGACGAAGGGCCGAGGCATCGCCTAGGCTATCGCTTCCCCTCGCCCTGGATCTCGCAGACCCCGAGGTTCAGTCGCCACCATCCCCCGCCCCGCGTGCATTCCTGCGCCTCACTCCACGTGAGGCCCATGCCCGAGCTGCACCCGGCCAGAAGCCAGACCACGGCCGCGATCCCGATCACGCTGCGCATGAGATGTGCTCTCCTCTCGTGGTGACACCGCTCGATGTGGCCGCGACTCACGCCGTCGACTCCTCGGCCGCCGGCGGTCGGGCGAATCGCGCGTAGACCGCCGGCAGGACGAGGAGGGTGAGCGCGGTGGACGAGATCAGGCCCCCGATGACGACGCGGGCCAGCGGCCGCTGGATCTCCGACCCGATGCCGTGGGACAGGGCGGCGGGCAGGAAGCCGACCACCGCCACGATGGCCGAGACGATGATGGGCCGGAAGCGGATATCGCACCCCTGGACCACCGCGTCGGGCAGCGCCCGCCCCTCGGCGAGGGCCTGCCGGATCGAGGAGACGAGCACGACCCCGTTGAGCACGCTGACGCCGAATACCGCGATGTAGCCCACCGCGGCCGAGATGTTGAAGTTCGTCTGCCAGAGGTACAGGGCGAGGGTACCCCCGATGATCGCGAAGGGCAGATTCAGCATGATCAGCAGCGCGTCGGCGACCGAGTTGAACGCGCCGAATAGCAGGATGAAGATGATGAAGATCACCAGCGGCACGATCACGTAGAGCCGGGCCAGCGCGCGCTGCTGATCCTCGAATCGCCCGCTCCACACCATCTGGTAGCCCGGGGGCAGCGAGACCGCCGCCCCCACCTTCTTCATGGCCTCGGCCACGAGCCCGCCCATGTCCCGCTCCCGCACGCTCCACTTGATCGCCATCCGGCGCACGTTCCCGTCGCGCAGGATCTGGCCGAAGCCCTCGGTCCGGGTGAGCTCGGCGAGCTGGGTCAGGGGGATGCGCTCACCTCCCGGCGCGCTGATCAGCAGGCCGCGGAGGCCCGCGAGCGCGTCGCCGTCCTGGGCCAGCCGCACCGCCAGGTTGAAGCGACGCTCGCCCTCGAACACCTCGGTGACGTTGCGTCCCTTCGTCGCGGCCTCGATGGTGTCCTGCACGTCCTGCACGTTGATGCCGTAGCGGGCCGCCGCCGCGCGGTCCACCACGATCTGGAGCTGCGGCTGGCCCACCAGCCGGTCGTAGTCGAGATCGGCCACCCCCCGGATCCCGCGCAGCACGTCCGCGATCTCCTTCGCCTTCTTCTGCAGCACGAACAGGTCGGGCCCGAAGAGCTTGATGGCCAGCTCCCCCTTCACCCCGGCCAGCGCCTCGTCCACGTTGTCCTTGACGGGCTGCGAGAAGTTCGTGGTGATCCCCGGGATGTCGGCGAGCGCGGTCGACATCGCCTCCACGAGCTGGTCCTTGTCCCGGATGCGCCACTCCTCCCGTGGCCGGAGCCCGATGTAGAACTCGTTGTTGTCGGGGCCGTTGGGATCGGTGCCGTCGTCGGGGGCTCCGGTCTGCGAGACCACCACCCGCACCTCGGGAAAGCGGAGCATCCGCTCGCGGATCTCGTGGACGTAGGGACGCGTGGCCTCGAGCGCGATCCCGATCGGCAGCTTCACGCGAAGCCACAGGTCGCCCTCGTCCAGCTCGGGTAGGAACTCCTTGCCGAGCAGCGTGAACGCGAGCAGCGAGACGGCCAGCAGACCCGCCGCGCCCAGCATCGGGGGCAGCGGCCGGCGCACGCACCACCGGATCGCGACCCGGTAGGGGCGCCGCAGCCAGCGCAGGAGCGGGCTCTCCCGCTCCGACGGCGGGCGCCGGAACAGGACGCTGGTCAGCACCGGGATGAGCGTCAGGGTCAGGAGGAGCGACCCGATCACGGCCAGGGAGATGGTCACCGCCATCGGGCGGAAGAGCTTCCCCTCGATCCGCTGGAAGGTGAGGATCGGCACGTAGACCGTCATGATGATGAGGACCGCGAAGGTGAGCGGCCGCGCCACGTCCAAGGCCGCGTGCTCCACCTCGCGCAGCACCCCGGGCCCGGTGACCTTGCGCTCCCCGAGGCGCCGCACGATGTTCTCGGTCATGATCACCGCGCCGTCCACGATGATCCCGAAGTCGATGGCCCCCAGCGACAGCAGATTGGCCGGGATGCCGCGCAGGTCCATGAAGATGAACGCGAACAGGAGGGACAGGGGAATCGTCACCGCCACGATGAGGGCCGCCCGCACGTTGTAGAGGAACAGCGAGAGCAGTAACACCACCAGGACCGCCCCCTCGACCAGGTTCCGCATCACGGTGGTGACGGTCGTCTGCACCAGCCGGTCCCGGCTGTAGTAGGGCTTGAGCTCGACGCCGGGGGGCAGGAACTGCTGGACCTCGGCGATCTTCTTCCTCACCCCGTCGATCACCTGCCCCGGATTCTCTCCCTTCCGCATCAGGACGATCCCCTGCACCAGGTCGTCGTCGTGGTCCTTGCCCAGGATGCCGAAGCGGATGGCGGTGCCGATGCCGACCGCCCCGATGTCGCGAACCCGCACCGGCGTCCCCTTCTGCGCCGCCACCACCACGTTCTCGATGTCCCGGGTCGACTGCACGAGCCCGATACCCCGGATCATCAGGGCGTCCTCCCCCTGCCGGATGTAGCTGCCCCCCGCGTTGGCGTTGTTGGCGGCCACCGCGTCGAACACCTGCTTGAGGGTGAGGTTGTAGGCGCGCAGCCGGGCCGGGTCCACCGTGATCTGGTACTGCTTGATGCCGCCGCCCCAGGAGACCACGTCGGCGACGCCGGGCACCTTCTTGAACTCGCGCTCCAGGGTCCAGTCCTGCAGCGCCTTCACCTCCACCAGCGGCAGGCTCGTGGACTCGAGCGTGTAGCGATAGACCTCGCCGATGGCGCTCGCCAGCGCGCCCAGCCGCGGCTTGGCATCGGCGGGGATCTCGGCCTGGCCGATCCGCTCCAGCACCTGCTGGCGCGACCAGTAGTTGTCGGTGCCGTCGGCGAAGAACACCCGGATGTTGGAGAGACCGAAGATGGAGAAGGACCGGATGAAGGTGACGTTGGCGATGCCGTTGAGCTCCTTCTCCAGCGCGATGGTGACGAGCCGCTCGACCTCCTCGGCGGCGTGGCCCGGCCAGATGGTGATGACGTCGACCTCCACGTCGACCACGTCCGGGTAGGCCTCGATCGGCAGCCGATGGAACGAGACCACGCCCCCCGCGGTGAGCAGGAGCGCGAGGGCCAGCGTGATGAACCGCTGGTGCAGCGCGAAGTGGACGAGCCGATCGATCACTGGCCGCTCTGCCGGAGCAGGATGCCGCCGGTGGCCACCACCCGATCGGTCGGGGCGATCCCGTCGAGCACTTCCACGAGCCCGTCGAACTCGGCCCCTGTCTTGATCAGGCGGCGCTCGTACGCATGCGGGCCGGTCTCGAGCAGCACGGAAGCGACGCCTTCCCGCCGCTGCACCGCCTCGGCCGGGAGCGTGAGAACCCGGGACGAGCTCGTGTCGATGGCGACCTTGACGAACATCTCGGCCTTGAGGCTCCGGCTACCGTTGGGAACCACCGCGCGGACCTTGAGGGTCCGCGAGTCCTTGTCGATGGCGTCCGCGATGTTGTCCACCCGGCCCAAATAGCGCTCGCCCGGGCAGCACGGCTGCGTCACCGATACCGGCTGGCCCCGGCGCACGCTCGGGACGTCGGGCTCGTACACGTCGGCCAGGACCCACATGCGGCTGAGATCGGCGATGACGAAGAGGTTCAGGGGGGTATCCGACTGCCCGTACGACACGACCTGCCCCGGGCTGATGTTGCGCTCCACGATGGTGCCGGCCCGGGGAGCTCGCACGACCACCAGCGTGTTCGCGTCGGCCCGCGACGCGATCCCCTGGAGCTGCGACTCCGGCACCCCGAGGGTGCCGAGCCGCGACGCGGCACGCTCCCGCTCCGCCACCGCCTTCCGATTGTCGCTCTCGGCCGCCTTGACCTCCCGCTCGGAGATCGCCTTCATCTCGAAGAGATCCCGGGCGAGGTCGATGGCGTGCCGGGCGCGCTCCACGTCCGCCACCGCCTTCGCGTAGTCGGCCTTGGCCGCCCCCAGATCGGGGCTGTCGATGACCAGGAGGCGGCGGCCGGGCTCCGCGGCCTCGCCGGGACGCGCCAGCACCTCCACCACCCGGCCGGTGACCGGGGCGGTGACGCGCACGAGCTCCTCCTCGTTGAACTGGACCTTGCCGGTCGTCTCGATCGTGGTGACCCGCGTCCGGTACTCCGGGCGCACGACCGTGACCAGCCCCGGGGAGCCGGCCGCGGCCGGCGCCGCTCCGGCGGTCGGCTTGGCCGCGAGCGGTGACGCCACCGCCCCGTCCCCGCCCGCCGAGGACAAGACGGCAATCCAACCGATGAGCAGCACGGCTCGCGCCGTCATGTTCCGCATGCGCACACCCCCCGCCGTCTCGAGAGTCGATCTCGGCCCAGGAACGCTCGTCGAAGGCGTGTTGCGACGTCGCGGGATCAGGCGATCGATGAACGCCGGGTGTCGCGACGGTGCCTTCGAGCCCGCGGGTTCGCCGCGGGAGTGCTACCCGAAGGACTCAGGCAGCGGGAGGGGCGCGGGGCTGGAGCGATGAGCCGAGGAGACTGAAAACGGCCTCGGGCTCTGGCTGCGGGGCATCGCCGGCGAGGGGCGGGACGGGTCGGAGGTCCGCCTGGAGGAACGGCTCGACCACGCCGGCGCCGGAGGTGATGAACCCCACCACGTCGTCGAAATCCGCATCGTCGTAGATGCCCTTGACCCAGGACGGGTCCGGAGGGCTCGCGTAGGCCAGCGGGGTGACGGCGCTGATGGCCGCCACGCTGAGCGCGACCACGAGGAGTGGCAGGATGCGAAGCGTGAGCCGACGACGAATCCGCTCGCTCTCGCTCCGCATGACTTCTGGATATGCTCGCCCCCCACGTTTGTCAAGCCATTCACCTCTTAAGAATTTCTTCATGTGTGGTTCAGGATGTCTTCAGGTGCCGACCACTATCCCGTTCGCGGACAACCGCTGCGGTCGATCCCGTCCTCGGAATGAGCCGCGGACCTGGCCACCGCCACGCTCGGCGCAGCCACAGAGATCGGGACCATGACGCTCAGAGGCCGGATGACATTGCTCGTAGTGGCATCGACACTCACCGTCGCCGGGGTTGCCGTCGCCCAGCAGCCCCAGCCACAACCGCAAGCCCAACCCTCGGGCGTCGAGCGGGGCTCGGGCGTGAGCATGACGAACCCGAGCACGCCCGCCGGGCAGCCGATCACGAACTTCGATCAGCCCCCGGTCGATCGGTGGAAGGGCGAAAGCATGACCAACCCCACCACGTCGGACGGAAAGCCGATCACGGGCTCGACGAGCTTCGGCCAGCGGTAGTCCCTGACCTCCGCAATCCCAGCCGCTCGCCGAGCCAGAAGACCGCCGGCACGGCGAGCGGCGTCAGGATCAGCGTGGAGGCGAGCCCCCCCACCACCACCGTCGCGAGCGGGCGCTGGATGTCGGAGCCGATGCCGCGCGCCACCATCGCTGGTACCATGCCCAGCGCCGCCACCATCACCACCATCAGCACCGGACGGAGCTGCACTCGCGAGCCCTCGATCACCGCCTCACGCAGCGACACGTCGGGCGCCAGACGCCGGCGATTGATCTCGGAGAGATAGAGCACCCCGCTCATGACCGCGACCCCGAACAGGGAGATGAAGCCCACCGCGGCCGACACGTTGAGGTTCATGCCCCGGAGGTAGAGCGCCACCAAGCCCCCGGCCAGCGAGAAGGGCACCGTGACCAGCACGAGCGAGGCATCGAAGGCCGACCCGAACGCGATGAACAGCAAGACGAAGATGACCCCGAGGGTGATCGGCATGATGACCACCAGCCGCCCCCGGGCGCGCGCGAAGTTCTCGAACTGCCCGCCCCAGTCGACCGTGTAGCCCGGCGGCAGCTTCACCGCCTCCGCGAACCGGGCCTGGGCGTCGGCCACGAACCCGCCCTGGTCGCGGCCCCGGATGTTGGTGCGCACCGCGATGGCGCGCTGATTCTCCCGGCGGGCGATGATGCTCGCGCCGTCCGACGTCCGGATGTCGGCGAGGTCGGCCAGCGGGACCCGCGCTCCGTCGCGGGTGGGGATCAGCAGGGCTCCGATGGCGGCCGGGTTGGCCCGCGCCTCGGGCGCGAAGCGCGCGACCACGTCGAAGCGTCGGTCGCCCTCGAAGACGCCGGTGATGGGCGAGCCGCCCAGCGCCAGGTCGATGACGTCCTGCACGTCGCTCACGTTCACCCCGTAGCGGGCGACCCGCAGGCGGTCGATCACGATCCGGAGCTGCGCCTGGTCGGCCTCCTGCTCGATCGAGGTGTCCGCCGCCCCCGGCACCCGCCGCAGCACGTCGAGGGTCTGCCGGGCCAGCGCGCGCAGGTCTCCGAGGCTCGGCCCGCTGATGATGACCGCGAGGTCCGCCGAGGACCCGGTGACGATCTCGGTGGCGGTGTCGATGATCGGCTGGGTGAAGTTGAGCGCGACCCCGGGGATGTTGTCGGTGAGCCGGTGCGACAGCTCCTCGACCAGCGCGGTCTTCGTTCGGCCGGAGGGCCAGGTGTCGTAGGGCCGGAGATCGACGAGCAGCTCGTTGCGATTCGGACCGAACGGGTCGGTCCCGGAGTCGTTTCGGCCGGTCTGGGAGGCCACCAGGTTGACCTCGGGCGACTGCCGGATCAGCCCGCGAATCTGGCGAGCCATCGCGGCCGACTTCTCGAGCGAGATCCCGGCCGGGAAGTTGGCCCGGATCCAGATGACCCCCTCGTCGAGCTGCGGGAGGAACTCGGTCCCGAGCGAGCTGCCGAGGTAGACCGCCCCCCCGACGACCAGGCCGGCCGCCGCGACCGTCCACGCCGCGTGGTCGACCACCCAGCCGACCGCTCGTCCGTACCAGGCGGTGATGGCCTCGAAGGCTCGATGCCGGCGGACCTTGGCCCGGCCGTGGAACAGATACGTCGCGAGCGCGGGAATCAGGGTCAGGCTGAGCAGCAGCGAGCCCAGCAGCGCGTAGCAGACGGTGAGGGCCATGGGGGTGAACAGGCGGCGCTCCACCCGCTCGAGAGTCAGGAGCGGGATGTAGGCGGCGATGATGATCACGAGGGAGAACAGGATCGGCCGCCAGACCGCCAGCGCGGCGGCGGCGACCGCGTCCCGGGTTCCCGCCCGATCGCCGCGCCGCTCCCCGAGGGCGTGGATGATCCGCTCCACCATCACGATCGTCCCGTCGACGATGATCCCGAAGTCGAGCGCCCCGATGCTCAGGAGACTCAGCGAGACGCCGCTCGCGTACATGCACACGAGCGCGAAGAGCAGCGAGAGCGGGATGATGACCGCGGTGAGCAGCGCGGCCCGGATGCTCAGCAGGAACACGAGCAGGACCGTGATCACGATGAGGAACCCGGCCACCAGGACGTGCGACACGGTGTGCAGGGTGCTCTGGACGAGGTCCGAGCGGTCGTGAATCGCCACGAGCCGCACGCCCTGGGGCAGCCGCCCGTTCAGCTCGTCGACCGCCGCCCGCACCCGGGGGAGCACCTCGCTCGGATTCTCGCCCCGGCGCATCAGCACGATGCCCTCGACCCCTCCCGGCCCCAGGGGCTGATCGTCCATGGCGAAGACCCCGGTCTGCGGGAGCGTGCCCACCTGCACCCGCCCGAGGTCCCGGACGAAGATCGGGACGCCCTTGGGCGAGTCCAGCACGATGTTCTCGATGTCCTCGCCCGATCGGATGAGCCCCGACCCGCGGATCGGCAGGGCCTGCTGGCCCGACCGCAGCATCGACCCGCCCGCGTTGCGGTTGTTGTTCTTCACCGCGTCGGCGAGCTGGCGCATGCTGAACCGGTACTTGTCGAGCGCCTTCGGATCCACCTGGATCTCGTACTGGCGCACCAGGCCGCCGAACGCGGCCACGTCGGCCACCCCGGGGACCTGCAGCAGCCGGGGCATGACCACCCAGTCCTGGAGCTCCCGAAGGCTCATCGCGTCGTGGGCCGCGCCCACCAGCACGTACCGGTAGAACTCGCTGACGCCTCCCGACAGCGGGCCCAGGGTCGGCGTCACGCCGTCCGGGAGCTGCGCGGTGTGCACGCGCTCGAGCACGAGCTGGCGCGCCAGGTAGTCGTTCGTGCCGTCCTCGAACGTGAGCTCGACCACCGACAGCCCGAAGATGGTCCGGGAGCGCCGGGAGATCACGAAGGGCGTGTTGTTGAGCGCCCGCTCCACCGGCACCGTCACCTGCTGCTCCACCTCTTCCGCCGCGAAGCCCGGGTACAGGGTGACGACCACCACGGTGGGGTCGGTCAGGTCCGGATAGGCCTCGATCTTGAGGTGCTGGAACGCCCAGACGCCGGCCCCGGCCAGGACGAGCGCCGCCCCGACGACGACGAGTCGCCGCGCGAGCGCGAACTGGACGAGTCGGGCGACCACGACGCCTGTGGGCGGGGACTACCGGTCCTTGAGCAGCACCGCGCCGTCCACCACGACGCGGTCGCCGGCGTGCACGCCGCTGAGCACCGGCAGGCGCTCGCCCACCGGCCGACCGAGCGTCACCGGGCGCCGCTCGTATTGCCCCGGCGCCCGCTCGGCAAAAACCGTGCTTCGCCCGTACTCCTGGACGACCGCCTCCGCCGGCAACACTGGAACCATGTGGGGGGTCCCGGCCTGGCGGACGCTGCCGAACATCTCGGGCCGAAACCGGCCCTGCGGGTTGGGCAGCTCGACGTAGACCTTCAGCGTGCGCGTCTGCGGATCGAGCACGTCGCCGATCCGCGCGACGCGGCCCCGGAAGACCTCGTCCGGGAAGGCCACCAGGCTGATCGTCACCGGCTCGCCGACGTGAACCAGGTTGACGGACCGCTCCGGAACATCGGAGGCGACCCAGACCGTGCTCAGATCCACGATCGACATGAGCGGGGCGGTGGTGTCGGTGTGGAACGAGATCGCGGCGCGGTACTCCGCGGGCGCGACGTTCACCTCGAGCACCTGGCCGGTGATCGGCGCCCGCACCAGGACGGGCTGGTGGAACTCGCGCGGCTTCAGCTCGAGCACCTGGATCTTCCTCCACGCCTGCTCGCGGACGGCCTGGGCGATCTCGTAGTTCGACCTGGCCGCCGCCGCGTCGTTCTCGGCCTGGAGCAGATCCTTCTCCGCGATCGCCTTGTGCTTGTAGAGATCCCGCGCGCGCCGGAGATCGGCGTCGGACTTCTCGAGCGCGGCCCTCGTCTGGCGCTCGCTCGACTCGGCCTGGAGATGGGCCGACACCGCGGCGTCCCCGTCGGGGCTGTCCATCGTGAGCAGGGGCTGGCCCTGCTCCACGTGATCGCCGAACTTCACCAGCACCTTCAGGACGCGGCCGCCCACCGCGGGCAGCACCCGCGAGATGCGGTTCGGATCGGGGGTCACCCGCCCCGGCGCGACGACCTCGTCGGTCGCCACCTCCGCGAGCTCGACGGGCCCCACCCGCAGCTGCTTCGACTGGGGCGAGTCGGACGCCACCACGATGACGCCGGGCGCCGGGGAAGACGGCGCGTCCGCCGCCTGCGCGGTCGAGGCCTTCCCCTCCCCTCGCCCGCATCCGGCGGCCAGACACATCCCGAGGACGCACCACGCCCGGAGGGTCGGCATCGCGCCTCGCATCGTCACTCCCCCAGCGACCCGCCCACCGCGGTCTCGAGCTGATAGAACGACGTCCAGTAGCTGCCCAGCGAGCGCACGTACTCGGCGGCGGTGTCGCGGTAGGTCCGCTGGGCGTCCAGGTACTCGAGCAGGCTCGCGCCGCCCCGTCGATACGCGTACTCCACCGTGTCCCGGGCCTGCTTCGCCTTGGGGAGATAGGTATCCCGCAGCACCGTGAGCTTGCCGCTCTCGGTGCGCAGCGCGGCCAGCGCGGTGTCGACCTCCGACAGCGCCTGGACCGCCACGACCTCGCGGGCCGCGTCGACCCGACCGGCCTCCGCCCGGGTCCGCGCGATCTCGCCCTGGTTGCGGTCGAAGATCCGGAGGGGCAGGCTGAACCCGAACCCGATGGTGTTGTCGGGACCGAGGCGCTGATACTCGACCTGGGGCGTGACGTCCCACCACGCGTTGGCCCGGGCCAGGCGGATGTCGGCCTTGGCCTTCTCACGGGCGGCCTCCGCGGCCCGCAGGTCCGGGCGATTGGCCAGGGCCCGCCGGTAGAGGTCGGCCTGGGTGAGCGCGACGTCCTTGAACGCCAGGTCTCCGACCACCTCGAAGTCCTCCGCGATCTGCTCCGGGCCCACGAAGGCCCGCAGGGCGATCTTCGCGGCCTTCAGCGCCTGACGGGCGTCGGCCGCGTCTCGCTCGAAGGCGAAGCGCTGCACCTGGATGCGGAGCAGCTCGAGCTCCGAGATGTCTCCGCGCTCGGCCCGGAAGCGCTGGATCCGCTCGAGCTCGTCCAGGGACTGGAGGTTCTGCTCGGCCAGGCTCAGGCTCTCGCGGCCCGCCAGGGCATCGCCGAACGACTTCTTCACCAGGAAAGTGATCTGCCGGCGCACGTCGTCGAGCTCGTGGCCGGTCACGCGGGTGGCCGCTCTCGCGCTGTCGAGCCGGCGCTGCCGCTTGCCGCCCAGCTCGATGGGCTGGCCCACGCTGAAGGTGTACTGGACCTGGCTCGCATCGCTGGCCCCGCCGAATTGCTCGGCGAGGAAGTTGG
Source organism: Candidatus Methylomirabilota bacterium (assembly GCA_035948165.1). Classification (GTDB taxonomy): domain Bacteria; phylum Methylomirabilota; class Methylomirabilia; order Rokubacteriales; family CSP1-6; genus CAMLFJ01. The sequence goes on along the minus strand of DASZJM010000770.1, from coordinate 8,588 downwards.
CGGTGGGATTCGGCCGGAGCCCCGCCGTGATCTCACCCGCGGTGACGGCCCGCTGCTCGTACTCCTTGGCTCGGATCGTCGGATTCGTGCGCCCGGCCAGGCTCACCGCGTCGTCGAGCGTCAGGCGCGTGAGCGGCACCTGAGCGCCGACCGTCCCCGACGCGGTCAGCGTCACCACGCAGACCACGCCCACCGCGCACCTGATGTTCATTCACTCCTCCTGGCCGGCTCACCCGATCGACCCGAGTCTAGCGAGCCCTGCCTGAAGGCTACCTGAAGGGCACCTGAATTCCCTCTTCACGTTTGCTCAGGCGCGCGGCAGGTGGACCGTGAAGGTCGCTCCTTTCTCGTCGCCGGAGACCTCAACCGAGAGGCGCCCGCCCTGACGCTCGATCAGGGCCCGGGAGATCGCCAGCCCCAGACCGACGCCCGGGGCGTCCGTGGCGCGCGAGGCCTTCCCGCGATAGAAGCGCTGGAACAGCCGGGGAACGTCCTCCGCCGAGACGCCCGGTCCGGAGTCGGACACCGCGATGACCGCCTCCTCCCGGCCCAGCCTCACCACCACCCTGACCTCGCCGTCGGGCGGTGAAAACTTCACCGCGTTGTCCAGGATGTTGGCCAGCGCGACCTTCGCGGCCACCGGGGCGGCGATGATGAGGGCCTCGGAGGGAGGCGCCACCACCACCGCGATGCCCCGCCGCTCCGCCTCGCGCGTGATCACCGAGACGGCCGCCCGCACGATCTCGTCCACCGCGACCGGCAGCGCCGCCTCGGGCTCCTGCTGGGCATCGATGCGGGCCAGCTCGAGCAGGTCCTCGGTCAGCCCCTGGACCCGCTCCACCTCGTCGAGGCAGGAGCGTAGCGCTTCCTCGTATTCGGCCACCACCCGCGGCCGGCGCAGGGTCACCTCCAGCTCCGCCCGGAGGCGGGAGAGGGGCGAGCGGAGCTCATGAGAGGCGTCCGCGGTGAAGCGCCGCTGGATCTCGAAGCTCCGCTCGAGCCTCGCCAGCATCTGGTTGAGCGTCTCCACGAGCCGCGCGATCTCGTCCCGGGTTCCCGGGTGCGGCAGGCGCTCGCCCAGGTTGCCCTCGCCGATGTGACGAGCCCGGCCGACCACCTGGTCGATCGGACGCAGGGCCCGGCGGGTGAGCAGCGCGCTCGTCAACCCGATGGCCGCGAGCATCACCACCGAGAGGCTGAGGAAGAGCCAGCGGCCGACCCGCAGCACCGCGTGGGCGTCGTCGAGTGACATCGCCACCTGGACCGCGTAGCGACTCGGGCCGACGCTCACCGGGAGCGACACCATCCGGACCGGCTCCTCTCCGAAGTCGGTCACCGTCTGGAACACGGTCTCCCCGTCCCGCAACCGCGCGAGGAGCGCGGGTGGGGTGGGCAGCCGGGCGGTGCCGAGGGTGCCGCTCCTCGCGATCACCCCGCCGTCGAGGGTGTCGAGGGTCGTGATCTGCACGAACTTGTCGAGGCGCGCGAACGACGGCGGCCCCGTGCCGGCCGCGATCTCGTGCACCCGCGGGTGGGTCGGCTCGCTCTGGACCGCCGCCGCCTCGGTGGAGGCGAGCGACAGGATCGCGTCGTCGATGATCCCGCCGAGCACCACCCGACGCAGCGCCCACTCCGCGCCGAACGCGGCGAGCCCCAGCATCGCCGCCAGGACCACCACCTGACCGAGCCAGAGCCGGGTCTTGAAGCCGGGTGGCCGCATGCGCCGGTCAGTCCTCGGGCGGCCCCAATCGGTAGCCGAACCCGCGCACGGTGTGGATCAAGGACCCGCCCTCGCCCCGCTCGATCTTCTTCCGGAGGTGGCTCACGTGGACGTCGACCACGTTGTCGATCACCTCGGAGGCCTCGTCCCACACGTGCTCGACCAGGCGCGTGCGGCTCACGATCTCGCCCGCGCTCCGCATGAGCACCTCGAGGATCGCGTACTCCTTGGAGGTGAGCGTGATCGACGCGCCCCCGCGCGTCACCCGGCGGGTCGCGGGCTCGAGGGTCAGATCCGCCACCCGCAGCACCGCCGCGCGCACGAGGCGCGATCGCCGGAGGAGGGCCCGGATGCGCGCCACCAGCTCCGCGAATCCGAAGGGCTTCGTCAGGTAGTCGTCGGCGCCGCTGCTCAGGCCGTCGACCCGATCGGCGACGCTGTCGCGAGCGGTCAGCATCAAGATCGGGGTGGAGACGTCGCGCGCGCGGAGCGCCCGGCACACCGCGATCCCGTCCTTGGTCGGCAGCAGCCAGTCGAGCACGATCACGTCGTACTCGTTCAGGGTGGCCTGCTCCTCCCCCTCCTCGCCGCTCGCCGCGACGTCGACGACGAACCCTTCCTCCTGAAGCCCCTTGGCGACGAGCTTCGCGGCCTTCCGGTCGTCCTCGATCAAGAGCACGCGCATCGCCCGCAGTCTACCGCATCCGCCTAGAGGAGCTCGGCCAGCCGCCGCACCCCCGCACGAATCTCCCCGTCCGTGAGCGCGGCATAGCCGAAGAGGAGGCCCGCGCGCCGGGGCGGCTCCGCGTAGTACGGGGCCACCGGGTAGATCCCCACCCCGGCCCGGGCCGCCCGCGCCATGAGGGCGTCCAGCTCCCGCGGCGGCACGTCGTTCAGCCAGACCACCAGGTGCACGCCGGTGTTCTCGCCCGCGATCTCCACCCGGTCGCCGAAGCGCTCGCGCAGCGCGGTGATGAGGGCCCGCCGGCGCCTCGCGTTCCGGCCGCCTGCGCGGCGGAGATAGCGCTCGAACTGGCCGCTGGTGATGAGCTCGGCCAGCGCCTCCTGGTAGAGCGGGGCGGAGAAGCGGTCCGCCACCCACTTGGCCGCGAGGAAGGGACGCACGAGACGGCGCGGCAGCACGAGATAACCCACCCGCAGCGCGGGGAACAGGGTCTTCGAGAAGGACCCCAGGTAGATCGCCCGTTCGTCGCGGTCCAGCGACTGGAGCGCTTCCAGCGGGCGGCCCTCGTAGCGGAACTCGCTCACGTAGTCGTCCTCGACGACCCAGGCGCCGACCCGGGACGCCCACCGGAGCAGGGCCAGGCGCCGCTCGAGCGCCATGATCACGCCGCTGGGGAACTGGTGGCAGGGCGTCACGTAGGCCAGCCGCGGGCGCTCCGCGGCGCCCGGGAGCTTCGCCGGGTCGAGCCCGCCCGCGTCCACCGGCACGCGCAGGAGGCGGGCGCCCACCGCCTCGAAGGGGATGGTGGCGCCGGGGTAGTGCGGCTCCTCGACCACCGCCCCGTCGCCCGGATCGAGCAGCACGCGCGCGATCAGGTCCAGCGCCTGCTGCGTGCCGTTCACCACAACGAGGCGCTCGGGGTCGCACACCACCCCGCGCGCCCGGCCGAGGTACTCGCTGAGCGCCGCGCGCAGGGGACCGTGGCCGGCGGGCGAGGCGTAGCCGAGCGCGTCGGAGGAGGCGCGGCGCGCGTGCGCGGCGAGGAGCCGGCGCCAGATCTCGCGTGGGAACTCGTCGACCGCGGGCCGGCCGTAGCGGAAGTCGTAGCGGGGCGCCGGGCGCGGGCCGGGCGGGCGCCCGGGCCCGAGGTCGAGCCGCGCGGTAAGGCGCCGCGCGTAGGCGGACACCGGCGCAGGGCGCCCCGGCGCGGGCCGACCGGCCGCCGGCACCGCGCGCGGCGGCGCCACGCCCGCCACCGAGGTGGCCCCGCGGTGGCGGCTCACCAGGTAACCCTCGGCGGCGAGCTGCTCGTACGCGAGCATGACGGTGTTGCGCGACACCCCGAGGTCTCTCGCGAGGGCGCGCGTCGACGGCACCCGGGTGGCCGGGCCGAGGCCGCCGGCCCGGATCTTGGTCTTGAGGGCCAGGTAGACCCGGCGATAGAGCGGGCCGCCCGCCTCTCGCAGATTCAGCAGCATGGCGCCTCTCCACTGGCTCCTTCGATTCACGGAAATCTGGCTCTTCCTTGGTACCAGACTCCGGTCTAGGATAGCCGTGCTCGAACCACCACGGAAGGAGGAAATGACCATGCCGAGCGGAACGGACGAGCGCGAGACGCTCGAGGCCTTGAACCGGGGGTATCTCCTGGCCGCGGAGAAGTCCGACGTGGCGTGGTACGCGGAGCACCTGGCCGACGACTACCGCGCCACCAACCCCGACGGCTCCTTCGTGGACAAGGCGGGCTTCCTGGCCCGCATCGGGCGGCCTCACACCCTCACGAGCTTCCGGGCGCCCGAGGTCCACATCCAGCGCGTGGGCGACCTCGCCCTGATCCACGCAAGCTTCGAGGACACGCGGCCGGACGGCGGTCACGGCCGGGGACGCTACACCGACATCTGGCAGCGGCGGAACGGACGCTGGCTCTGCGTCTCCGCCCACTTCGTGAGGTGCTGACATGGCCACCGACCAGGCGACCCTGGAGGCGCTCAACCGCGAGTACATCCGATCGGTCAGCGAGGCCGACGTGCGGTGGTTCGACGCCAACCTCTCCGAGGACTTCGTGAACAGCAATCCGGACGGCTCGCTGCTGGAGCGGGCGGGCTTCCTCGCCCAGATCGCCCGCGGGTCGACCGTGAAGAACCTCGCCATCGAGGACGTGCTGATCCGCGTGCTGGGCGACGGGGCGCTGATCCACGCCCGCACCACGTACACCAAGGCGGACGGCCAGCCGGGGGCCGGGCGCTACACCGACGTGTGGGCGCGGCGCGGGGCCGACTGGGTGTGCGTGGCGGCCAACGTCACGCGCCTCTGACGGCGCGGGCGCCGCTCACCGCGCGCCGGTCGCGAGCCGGTACACCTCACTTCCCGCGAGCAGGAAGGCGCCCGTGCCGTAGATCTCCGTCTCGTCCGGCCCCGCCGGCCCGGGGCCCTCGGCCGGGCCCTGGACGTAGCCGAGCCGGCCGTCGGGTCCCACCGCCCGGACCAGGGCCGACCAGCCCCGGCGCACGACCGGCGCATACTCGCCGCGGTCGAGAATGCCCGCGTTGATGCCCCACGCGAGGGCGAAGGTGAAGAGGGCGGTGCCGCTGGTCTCCGGGCCCGGCCAGCTCTCCGGGGCGAGCAGGCTCGCCCGCCAGTAACCGTCCGCGCCCTGGAGCGGAGCAACCGCCCGCGCCATCTCGCGAAACAGCGCGACGAAGCGCGGGCGCTCCGGGTAGTCCGCGGGCAGGTACTGCAGCACCCGCGCGAGGCCCGCAAGCACCCAGCCGTTGCCTCGGCTCCAGAACACGTTGGCGCCGTTGCCTTCGCGGCGGCCGAAGGCGCGGCTGTCGCGGTAGAACAGGCCTGCGTCGCGGTCGTAGAGGTAGTCGGTCGTGTTCCACCACAGGCGGCTCATGCGGTCCGCGTAGCGCCGGTCGCCGGTCGCCTGCGTCGCGAGGGCCAGCGCGGGCGGGGCCATGAACAGCGCGTCGCACCACACCCAGGCTCGCTCGGATCGGTCGTAGTCGAACTCGAGCGACGGCTCGATCGGCTGGCGCAGGACCTCGTCGAACCGCCGCAGGGGGGCCTCGATCTCCTTCGGGTCCCGGTCCACCGCGTAGAGCATGAAGTAGCTCTGGGTGATGGCGTGGTGATCCGCGGAGAAGGGCTCGGGGCCGGGCTGCCACGCGTTGCGCTCGCCGTTCGCGCGCGCCGCCGCGAGGTATCGCTCCCGATCGTTCGAGAGCGGCGCGAACGCCACGACTCCGGCCCAGAAGGGCGCGCCGTGCCACTCGTCCGGCCCGTGCGGGCCGGGATGCGCGAGCTGCCAGTCCGCCACGACGCGCGTCGCGCGCCGGATGTCCTCGGCCTCCATCGCGTCGCGGCGAGCGTCCGCGCCGGATCCGGGTCCGCCCGCCGGCACGGAGCCGGGCAGCGACCGGCACCCGGCCATCGCCGTCACCATCAGGGCCGAGAGGACGATGAAGCTCCCGCGGGCGACCCTCCCGCGGGACAACCCGCCTAGGCTCGTGCCCGCTGGCCGGCCGCGACCGGCTCGTGCGCCTTGAGGAAGCGCCGCGCGTGATCCACGACCTCGTCGACGTGCTCCGGGGAATCCTTCCAGGGATAGATGGTCGCCTCGGCGTTCGGGGCGAGGCTGGCGACCTCCATCGCGACCTTGTACGGGTGCGCGGGCACGTCGTCCGGCGCGATCAGCAGCGGCGTCTGGATGGAGCGCACGAAGTCACGCGACACCGTGAACACGAAGTCGGCGCGGTTGGTGTACATGCTGGTGAGGAAATCGTGAACCATGTCCATCGTGACGTCCGGGCGCCTCTCGCACAGCGCCGGCCCCCAGCCCTTGATGTTGTTCTGGTAGAACAGGTCCCGCATCTCGGGCCGCGAGCCGCTGGGCTGCATCATCGCGGCCGCGACCACCCGCTCCGGGGCCCGCCGGATGAGGTTGTGGATCATCGGCCCACCGATGCAGAAGCCCATGACCAGGAACTCCCGGATGCCCAGGTGGTCCATCAGCCCGAGCTGGTCGTCGGTGTAGGCGTCCCAGGGACGGTCGATCTCCAGCGGGCCGGTGGACCGGCCGGGGTTGGCGTTGCGCAGGTCGGCGCAGATGCAGCGGAAGTCGTCCCGGTACTTCTCCATCGGATTGAACGGCGAGGCGGTCTGCCAGGACGAGAGGGCCGAGTTGAGCCCGCCCCCCGGGATCAGCAGCAGGGGGAAGCCGGAGCCGATCTCTTCGTAGTGGATGCGGACGGGGCCTCTCTCGTAGAACGGCATGGCGACTCTCCTCTCGCGCTCACGCGACGTGTGGGCCGTGCTGGCGCCACCATCGCGCCCCCGGCGACCGAAGTCAAGCGCGCCCGCCTTCTGCAGTACGATACGAGGGATGCTCGACATTGCGCACCTGAGGGCGGACACCCCGGGCGTCGAGACGGTCCTCCACTTCAACAACGCGGGCACGGCCCTGCCGCCCCGGCCGGTCCTCGAGGCCGTCACCGGCCATCTCCATCGCGAGGCGGCCATCGGCGGCTACGAGGCCGCGGCCGAGGCGGCCGACCGCATCGCGGATGCCTACGACGCCATCGCCGCGCTGATCGGAGCGCGGCCGGACGAGATCGCGGTCGTGGAGAACGCGACCCGCGCCTGGGACATGGCGTTCTACGCGGTCCCCTTCCGGGCGGGCGACCGGGTCGTCACCGCGCGGGCCGAGTACCTGTCGAACTACCTCGCCTTCCTGCAGATGAAGGCCCGCGTCGGGATCGAGATCGACGTGGTCGACAGCGACGCGTCCGGCCAGCTCGACCTGGCCGCGCTCGAGCGGACGATCGGTCCCCGCACGAAGCTCATCGCGATCACGCACGTGCCGGGCCGAGGCGGCCTCGTCAATCCCGCCGCCGACGTCGGCCGCATCGCGGCACGCCACGGGATCCTCTACCTGCTCGACGCCTGCCAGTCGGTCGGCCAGCTCGCGGTGGACGTGCGCCGGATCGACTGCCACCTGCTCGCGGCCACCGGCCGCAAGTACCTGCGGGGACCCCGCGGCACCGGCTTCCTGTACGTGCGCCGGGACACCATCGGGCGACTCGAGCCGCCGTTCATCGATCTCCACGCCGCCACGTGGACCGACGCCGACACCTACGTCGTCCGTAACGACGCGCGCCGGTTCGAGAACTGGGAGCGATTCATCGCCGGCCAGATCGGCCTGGGCGTCGCCGCCCGCTACGCGATGCGGGTGGGCATCGACGCGATCGAGGCCCGGGTCAAGGCGCTCGCGACCCTCCTGCGGCGGGAGCTCGGGAGGCGACCCGACGTGAGCCTGCACGATCGCGGGGTGGAGCAGTGCGGCATCGTCGCCTTCCTCAAGGACGGCGAGCCGGCCGCCCGGACGTGCGGCCGCCTGCGGGCCCTGCACATCAACGCCCACGAGGCCCACCTCTCGCGGCTCGACCTTCCGGCGGGCGGAGTCGACGCGCTCGTGCGGGCCAGCGTGCACTACTACAACGACGAGTCCGAGGTGGAGCGCTTCGTCCGGGCGGTGGCGGGTTAGCCCTCGTCAACATCGGGCCGGATCGGGGTGCCGCCGGGGGTAGAGTGGACCCTGACATGCCACGCTGGCCCCGGCGTCTCGAGGATCCCCCGGGAGTGACGATGGCCGTCCCGATGCACATCGCGCCGGACAGCCCCAAGCTCGCGGTTGTGATGACCGGGCTGCCGGCTCGCGGGAAGAGCTACATCGCACGCCGCATCGAGCGCTACCTGTCCTGGCTCGGCTACCGGACCCGCGTCTTCAACGTCGGCCAGTACCGGCGCGAGCGAGTCGGGGCCCAGGTGCCGCACAGCTTCTTCGACCCCGACAATCCGCGCGGCGAGGAGGCGCGCCGCTCGGTCGCGATGGCCGCGCTCGAGGACATGCGGGCGTGGCTCACGGACGACGGCCAGGTGGCGATCTACGACGCCACCAACACGACCCGGGCGAGGCGCACGATGGTGCGCGCGCGCTGCGAGGAGGCGGGCTTCCAGGTCCTGTTCATCGAGATGCGCTGCGACGACGCGGACGTCATCGAGGCCAACATCCGCAGCACCAAGCTGTCGTCCCCCGACTACGAGGCCGTCGCCCCCGACGAGGCGGTGGCGGACTTCCGGGCCCGCATCGCCCACTACCAGCGCGTGTACGAGCCGCTCGCG
>DASZJM010000769.1:0-1520 GCA_035948165.1 Candidatus Methylomirabilota bacterium | reverse complement strand
GTCCGATGAGGTGCTGCGGCTACGGGGCGTCGAGGTCCGGCGGGACGCGGCGGTCCTGCTGCGCAACGTGGACTGGACGGCACACGGGGATGAACGCTGGATCCTGATCGGGCCGAACGGGGCGGGCAAGACCACCCTGCTTCAGGTGGCCGCCACCCTGATGTTCCCCACCGAGGGCACGGTCGACATCCTCGGCGAGCGGATGGGCGAGGTCGACATCTTCGACCTGCGACCGCGGATCGGGCTGACCAGCGCCGCGATCGCCGAGCAGGTCCCGCCGGGGGAGAAGGTCATCGACCTGGTGCTGACCGCCTCCTACGCCATCCTGGGCCGGTGGAAGGAGGAGTACGACTCCGCCGACGTCACCCGCGCGGTCGAGATCCTCGACGCGCTCGGCTGCGCGCACCTGATCCGGCGCAAGTTCGCCACCCTGTCCGAGGGCGAGCGCAAGCGGGTGCAGATCGCCCGGGCGCTGATGCCCGACCCGGAACTGCTGCTGCTCGACGAGCCGGCCGCCGGGCTCGACCTGGGCGGCCGCGAGGACCTGCTCCGTCGGCTCACCACCCTGGCCCGCGACCCCAAGGCGCCGATGATGGTGCTGGTCACCCACCACGTGGAAGAGGTGCCGGACGGCTTCACCCACGCCATGCTGCTGCGCCGCGGCTCGGTGCTCGCGGCCGGGCCGATCGAGGAGGTCTTCACCGCGCGAAACCTGTCCCGCTGCTTCGGCGTCCAGCTGGAGATCGAGCACCGCCAGTCGAGGTGGACGGCGCGTGCACGCTAAGTGGGGGGTGCCAGGGGGGTCAACCCCCCGTGGTAGCGCCGTTGCTGTCTGCTAGCCGAACTCGCTCGCGGTCGGTAACGTAGCTGACAAGCCCGGAAACTCCGGCAAACCACCGGAACCCCGCTCCGGGCGGGAGTGAGGCTGCCATGAGCCCTCTGGTTGGTACCATCCTGCTGGTCGTGTTCATCGCGCTCGTGGTCCTGGTGATCAGCCGGTCGATCCGCATCGTGCCGCAGGCCTCGGCGGGCATCGTGGAGCGGTTCGGCCGGTATCACCGCACCCTGAACGCGGGCCTGAACATGGTCACGCCGTTCGTCGACCGGCTCCGCCCGCTCATCGACCTGCGCGAGCAGGTGGTCAGTTTCCCGCCGCAGCCGGTCATCACCCGGGACAACCTCGTGGTCAGCATCGACACCGTCATCTACTTCCAGGTGACCGACGCCCGGGCCGCCACCTATGAGGTCGCGAACTACATCACCGCGGTGGAGCAGCTGACCGTGACCACGTTGCGCAACGTCGTCGGCGGCATGGAGCTCGAGCACGCGCTCACCTCGCGTGACCAGATCAACAGCGAGCTGCGCAAGGAACTCGACGAGGCGACCGGCAAGTGGGGGATCCGGGTCGGCCGGGTCGAGCTCAAGGCGATCGAGCCGCCCGGCTCCATCCAGGACTCGATGGAGAAGCAGATGCGCGCCGACCGGGACAAGCGCGCCGCCATCTTGTCCGCCGAGGGGTC
>DASZJM010000768.1:0-7072 GCA_035948165.1 Candidatus Methylomirabilota bacterium | reverse complement strand
GGGGCGGCGGGGGTGGGCCTCTGACCACGACCCGCTCCTTCGTTTTTTTGCGGGAGGAGTTCCCAATCTGGGAGTTGACGGTGTAGGCGGTCGCCGGAGGGAACGGGTCACCCGGCCCACCCCCGCCGCCCCTCCCCCCGCCCGCTCCCTCCCTTCCGCTTGGTTGAACCGGTTGCATTACGGCCTCGCGGGTTTGCCGCTCGATCTTCTTATTATTGAGACTGAAGCGGGTCAGGGCTTGAAGCGGGGGTCGAGGAGGTCTCTCAAGGCGTCGCCGAGGAGGTTGATGCCGAGGACGGCGGTGAGGAGGGCGGCGCCCGGGAAGAAGGCGACCCAGGGGGCGGAGACGAGGAAGGTCTGGCCCTCGGCGAGCATGCTGCCCCAGGAGATGGTCGGGGCTTGGGCGCCCAGGCCGAGGAATGAAAGGCCGGCTTCGGCGATCATGTTGCTCCCGACGCCGATCGTGGCGGCGACGATGATCGGCCCGACCGCGTTGGGCAGGAGATGGCGGAGCAGCACGGTGGTGTGCCCGGCCCCGAGGGCGCGGGCGGCCTGCACGTAGTCGCGCTCCTTCAGCGAGAGCACCTCGCCGCGGACCACGCGCGCGATGGTCGTCCAGCCGAGCGCCACCAGCACCAGCGCCACCTTGTCGAGGCCCGGCTGCTCGAAGACCGCGATCAGCCCGATGGCGAGGATCAGCGAGGGGAACGCCATCACCACGTCGGTCACGCGCATCAGGAGCGAGTCGCGCCAGCCGCCGTAGTAGCCGGCCAGGAGACCGATCGCGATGCCGAGCGCCGCGATCACCACTTCGACCCCCAGGCCCAGCGCGAGCGACACGCGGCCGCCGTAGAGCACGCGCGAGAGGAGATCGCGGCCGAGCGCGTCGGTGCCCAGCGGGTGGGCGACCTCGGGCGGCCGCAGCATCGTCTCGCTGAGCGCGGCGGGCACCGCGGCCGGGTCGTAGGGCGCGAGCCACGGAGCCAGGAGCGCGGAGGCGGCGAAGAGCCCGACGAGGGTGGCGCCCACGATCAGGCGTCCGCGCCGGCGGCCGCCGGTCTCCGCGAAACCTTCGCGTCGCGGACGGGCCAGCGCGGACGTGCTAGCGGCCACGACGGATCCTCGGGTCGATGACGAGGTAGGCCAGGTCCACGAGCAGGTTGGCCATCACGTAGATGACCGCGAACACCAGCACTGCCCCCATCACCAGCGGGAGGTCCCGCTGCCCGACCGCGGCGACCAGCATCCGCCCGATGCCCGGCCAGGCGAACACGGTCTCGGTGAGCGGGGCGCCCACCAGCAAGTCGGCGAGCCCGATACCGATCACGGTGACGACCGGGATCAGGGCGTTGCGCAGGGCGTGCTTCACCACCACCCGCCACTCGGCGAGGCCCTTGGCGCGTGCGCTCTGGATGTACTCCTGGCGGACCACCTCGAGCAGGCTCGAGCGCGTCATGCGCGCGATCGTCCCGGTGTGGACCGCAGCCAGGGTCAGGGCCGGCAGCACCAGGTTCGCCCACGCGCCGTCGCCGTAGCCCGACACCGGCAGCCATCCGAGCCAGACCGCGAACAGCAGCGAGAGCATCATGCCGAGCCAGAACACCGGGGTGGAGATGCCCAGCACGGCCACGCTCATCAGGAGCTGGTCGAGGAAGCGGCCGGGACGTAGCGCGGCGATCACCCCCGCGCCCATGCCGAGCAGGACCGAGATCACCGTCGCGCCCACCGCGAGCCGCACCGTGGCGGGCAGCCGCTCCGCGATGATCTCGGCGACCGGGCGCTGCTGGAGATACGAGGTGCCGAGATCGCCGCGCACCAGGCGCGACATCCAGGCGAGGTAGCGCGCGGGCACCGGCCGGTCGAGCGCGTAGTCGCGCCGGAGCTGCTCGACCAGCTCCGGGTCGGCGCGCTGCCCGAGCATGGCCCGCACCGGGTCGCCCAGGCCCACCGCGGTCAGCCCGAAGACGAGCAAGCTCACGCCGAGCAGCACCGGCAGGAGCGCGAGCACGCGCTTGGCCGCGGGCTCTAGGAGATCGGCGAACATTGCGCGCGAGGGCGGTCAGCCGGCGCGCTGGCGCAGACGGTTGTCCGCCAACGGTTGCTCGCGGAGGGTTGCCCGCAGATTGGGGGAGTGCGGGGGCCATTTCTGGGCCCCCGCAGATGAAGAAACGAACGGCAGCACAAGCACGTGCGCGCCAGCGCACCGGTGGACCGCCAATGTTAGTCCAGGTGGACCTTGCGCAGGGGCGCGAGGAACTCGGGAGCGGTGGAGAGCGGCGAGCGCTCGAGATCCTTCACCCCGGGGCGGATCAGGGCGCGGCTCGCGTAGTGATAGAGCGTCACCCAGGCGCCGTCGTCGAGCAGTCGCTGCTCGGCGTCCTGGTAGAGCTTCATGCGCGCCGGGCCCGCGGTCATCGAATCGGCCTGGTCGAACAGGCGGTCGAGCTCCGGGCTGCGATAGCGCGAGGTGTTCCCGGCCGCGCCCACGTTGCGCGAGTGGAAGAGCACGGTCAGGAAGTTCTCGGGGTCGGGGTAGTCGGCGATCCACCCCTGGCGGAACATGGTCATCGCGCCCGCGTCCACGACCTTGAGGTGCGCGGCCCAGTCGAGGCGGCGCAGCTCTAGAGTGATCCCCACCGCGCGCAGCTGCGCCTGCAGCAGCTCGGCGATGCGCTGGTTGAGATCGCCGGTATTGAAGTTGAAGGTGATCGGCCCGAGCCCGCGGCCGCCCGGGAAGCCCGCCTCGGCGAGCAGGGCCTGGGCCTTCGCGCGGTCGAAGCCGGGCGCGGTCACCCCCGGGTTGTAGCCGGGGAGCGCCGGCGGCAGGATCCCCTTCCCCGCGATGACGCAGCCCTCGAGCAGGCCCTGCACCACGCCGCTCGGATCGATGGCGTGGGCCACCGCCAGGCGGATGCGCCGATCGTTGAACGGGGGCTTCTCCACGTTGAAGCGCACCGCGTGGGTCCCGAGCGTGGGCCAGATCGCCACCTGGGCCTTCAGCGCCGGATCGGCCTTGACCGCGCGGCAGTGGCCGGTGGGGATGTCGGTGACGTCCAGGTTGCCCGCCTTGTAGTCGTTGAAGCGCGTGATCTCGGCCGGAATGATGCGGAAGATCACCCGCGCGAGTCGCGGGGCACCGCGGAAGTGCTCGGGGAAGGCCTCCAGCACCACGCGATCGTCGCGACGCCACTCCTTGAAGCGGAACGCGCCGCTCCCGACCGGATGGGTGGCGAAGCCGGCGCCCAGCCGCTCGGTCTCCTCGCGCGGCACGATCGAGGCCGCGTCGTAGGCCATCAGGAACAGGAACGGGGCGAAGGGCTTGTCGAGGCGGATCTCCACCGTCTGCTCGTCCGGGGTGCGTAGGCCGGCGATCTCGCCCGGGCCGCCGCCCTTGATGAAGGCGGGCGCTCCCGCGATCTTCTCGAACACCCACGGCCGCTTGCCGCGCGCGGCGCGCTCGAAGGAGAACTTCACGTCGGCCGATCGCATGACGCGGCCGTTCTGGAACTTGACGCCCGGCCGGAGCGTGAAGGTGTAGGTCCGCTGGTCGGAGGAGACCGTCCATCGCTCCGCGAGCGCGGGCCGCGGCTCGAGCTTCTCATCGAGCTCCACCAGGGTGTCGAAGATCTGCCGTACCACCGCGGAGGAGGTGGTGTCGGTCGCCTGGGCCGGGTCGAGCGTCGGCGGATCGGCGGTGAACACGCCGCGGAAGGTGCCCGCCGGGGCGCCGCCCTGGGCCGCCGCGGCTCCCACACCGAGGAGGGCGCCCGCGGCGACGACCAGCCCGCCCGCCAGGAAGCGGAGGTGCTGGCGACCTGTCATCGCCCGCTGCCCGGCGTGGGCGCGGCGGGCGCCGCCTGATCGACCCACACCCGATCGAAGCGCGGGTTGCCGCTCGGGTGCAGGCGTAGGTTGCGGACCTCCGGGCGCACCGCGGCCCAGTGCATCCGCACGTACAGCGGGACCCAGGGCACCTCCTCGGCCATGATGCTCTGCGCGCGGGCGTACAGGCGCTGGCGCTCGGGACGGAAGGACACCTGGCTCGCGCGGACGAGCAGATCGTCGAGCGTGCGGTTGCGGTAGAAGGACATGTTCACCGCCCCCGCGCCCTTGCTGGCGCCCTCCGAGCTCGAGAGCGGGTAGAGCAGGAAGTGCGGATCGCCCGCCTCCACGCGCGCCTCGAGCAGCGCCATCTGGTGCTGGCCGGTGCGGGCGAGCTGGAGCGCCGCCTCCTCCGGCTCCGCCTGGATCGGCACCGAGATCCCCGCGGCGGCGAGCGACGCGCGGATGGCCTCGGCCAGCTTGGCCTGGTCGAGCCACTTGCCCCCGTCGGTGATCAGCAGCGATGCCGAGGTGCCGCGCGGATAGCCCGCCTCGGAGAGCAGGCGCTTGGCGTTGGCCGCGTTCCCCTCCACGACCGGGGAGCCGTCGCGACGGCCCCAGACCCCGAGCGGCAAGAACGACAGCAGGGGAACGCCGACCGACCCGACCGCGGGGGCGATCTGGGCGGGATCGAGCGCGGCGGCCACCGCCTGGCGCGCCTTCACCCGGTTGAACGGCTCCCTCTCGACCTCGAGCGCCAGGTAGCCGACGCGCCAGCCGGGCACCGACAGCACGCCCGAGGGACGCTCGGGCGCGGTGTCCATCAAGACCGCGTCGGCCGCCTGCGCGTCCAGCATCGCCTCGCCCCGGACGCCCTCGCCGATCTCCAGGAAGATGAGCCGCGACGACCGGGGCGCGCCCCCCCAGTAGGCGGTGTGGGCGTCGAGGACCACTCGCCCCGCGCTCGCCTCGGTCAGCGCGAAGGGCCCGGTGCCGATCCAGCGCTGGCCCAGGCTGCCGGCGAGCACGATCGAGAAGGCGGGGTGCGCCAGCACCGCGGGGAGCGGCGCGTAGGGCAGGAGCAGGCTGATCTGGACGGTGCGCGGATCGACCGCGCGGACCTCCTTCACGACGCCCGGTGTCCCCCGCACCAGCCGCGAGGCCACGTTCGGGGTGGGCGCGTGGGGGGCGCTCGGCTGGAGCAGCCGGTCCAGGCTCTCCACCACGTGCTGAGCGGTGAGCACGGTGCCGTCGTGGAACCGGACCCCCTCGCGGAGCCGAAACGTCCACACCAGGCCGTCGCGCGAGACCGACCACTGGGTGGCGAGCCCCGGCTCGATGTCGCTCGTGATCTCCCGGTACTGCACGAGAGTGTCAAACATTTGCCGGGCGATGACGGAAACTGGCCCCTCGAGCGCGGTGGCCGGATCGAGAGTGGGCGACAAGGTGGGGAGGCCGACCCGCAGCGTGCCGCCCTGCGCCGAGGCGGTGCCCGACAGAGCGAGGAACGTGGCGAGGGCCAGGAGGAGAGCACGCGCGCGCGCCATCTCCGTTGTTATACGACGGAACCGGCCGACTGCGCGAAGTGTAGACACGCTGCTGCACGGCTGCGCAGGCGGCGCCCGCGCGCCGACGGATGGTCGCGCGTCGCGACGCTGTGCGCCGCGAAAATCGCGGCTCCGCGCCCACGACTGACGCACGAGAAGCATCGACGACATGGCACCGAAACTGCACGCATTTAATGCAGCGGACGGTGCTCGTCGTGTTGCCGGGTGGCCGCGACGACCATCGGAACCGCGCTCGGCGCGCCGCCGTTTCTCTCGTGAAGCGATAGGTGATCGCAACGAGGGCAATCGGAGAAAGTGGAATGAAATCAACGGCTCCCGAGGGCAAAATGGGGCCAATTCGCTTGACTTACCGCGAAACGGGCTCCTATACTGAGGTCACCTTTCGGAGGCTTGGGCGTCGCGCCCTATGGAGCGCACGGGTAAGTGCCCGATGGTTCACCCGGAAAGGAATGGGCGAACATGAAGGAGTTCGACAAGAAGGGCAATCCGAGCCGAGACCCCTCGTCCGAAGGGATGAAAGGGCTCTCCAAATTCCTCCCCATGACTGACTCGAACTACCGGCGGCGTCTCACCGAGTACGAAGTCCAGGTCCAGGACCTCCAGGCCTACGTCCGCTCGCTCGAGACGGAGACCGGACGGCTCCGCAAGAAGCTCGAAGACGCGCCGAAAGAGTTCATGATCCTCGAGAACAAGCTGCGCGAGGCCAACCGCCAGCTGGTGCAGGCGTTCAACCAGAACGAGAAGCTGGTCAACACCCTCTACGAGGCCCGCGAGCAGATCACCTCGCTCAAGGAGGAGGTCGACAAGCTCTGCGCGCCTCCCTCGACCTACGGGGTCTACCTCTCGGTCAACGAGGACGGGACGGTCAACATCCTCTCCCAGGGTCGCAAGGTGAAGGTGAACCTCCACCCCTCGATCAAGGCCGAGGATATCAAGCCCGGCCAGGAGCTGATCCTGAACGAGGGCCTGAACGTGGTGGAGACCGCGGGCTACGAGATCCAGGGCGAGGTCGTGATCCTGAAAGAGCAGCTCGACGCCGAGCGCGCCATCGTCACCCAGCGCGCCGACGAGGACCGCGTCGGCATCATCGCGGACCCGCTGCGCCAGGTGAAGCTCAAGATCGGCGACCACCTGCTCATCGACGCCAAGAGCGGCTACCTGCTCGAGAAGCTACCCAAGAGCGAGGTCGAGGATCTCTCGCTGGAGGAGGTGCCGGACATCTCCTACGACGACATCGGCGGCCTCGGGACCCAGCTCGAGACCATCAAGGACGCGGTCGAGCTGCCGTACCTCTACGCCGAGTACTACAAGGAGCACCACCTCGCCCCCCCCAAGGGCGTGCTGCTCTACGGGCCGCCGGGCTGCGGCAAGACCATGATCGCCAAGGCGGTCGCCAACAACCTGGCCGCGCGCATCTCCGAGAAGCGCGGCGAGAAGGTGAAGGGCTTCTTCCTCAACATCAAGGGCCCCGAGCTGCTCAACAAGTACGTGGGCGAGACCGAGCGGAAGATCCGCGAGATCTTCATCAAGGCCCGCGAGAAGGCCGCCGAGGACGTGCCGGTGGTGGTGTTCTTCGACGAGATGGACGCGCTCTTCCGCACCCGCGGCTCGGGCATCTCCTCCGACGTGGAGACCACCATCGTGCCGCAGCTCCTCGCCGAGATCGACGGCGTCGAGCACCT
>DASZJM010000767.1:0-1779 GCA_035948165.1 Candidatus Methylomirabilota bacterium | reverse complement strand
CCGCTAGGGCAGGAACATTATGGGGGCCGCGCGGTAGACCGGGCGGCCGCCCTGCACCACCTCGCGGCAGGGGTTGTCGGCGATGCGGTAGGCGAGCTCGCCCGGCTTGTCCACGTCCCAGATCGCGAAGTCGGCGAGCTTGCCGACCTCGAGCGTCCCGCGGGAGTCGAGCACCCCCAGGGCCTTGGCCCCGTGGCGGGTGAAGCCCAGCAGCGCCTCCTCGGTGGTGAGCCCGAAGAGCCGGCAGGCCATGTTCATCATCATGGTCGGCGAGCAGGTGTGCGAGCTGACCGGGTTGCAGTTGGTGGCGAGCGCCATCTTCACCCCGTGGCGACGGAAGAGCGCCACCGGCGGGCGCTGCGTCTCGGCCATCGTCCAGTGCGCGCCGGGCAGCAGGGTCGCGACGGTGTCCGCCTCCGCCATCGCGCGGATGGTCGCCTCCCCCGCGAACTCGAGGTGATCCGCCGACAGCCCCCTGAACCGCGCGACCAAATCGGCGGCCCCGAAGTCGCGGTACTGCTCGGCGTGGAGCTTCACCGGCAGGTCGTGGGCCCGCGCCGCCTCGAACAAACGCGTGATCTGGGCGTGGGAGAAGCCGGTGGGATCGCAGAAGCCGTCGACCTGGTCGACCAGCCCCTGAGCCACCGCGGCGGGCAGCACCACCGTGCAGAGGTGATCGATGTAGTCGTCGGGCCGGCCCCGGTACTCCGGCGCGATCCCGTGGGCGCCCAGGAAGGTGGTGACGATGCGCACCGGCAGGCTCCGCCCGAGCTCGCGCCCGATGCGCAGGCAGCGCAGCTCGGTGTCCAGATCGAGCCCGGCCCCCGACTTGCTCTCGAGCGTGGTCATGCCCGCCGCGATCAGCTTGGCCACCCGCGCGGCGGAGGCGGCGCGGATCTGCTCGTCGCTGGCGCCGCGGGTCTGGCGCACGAGGCCGCCGACGCCGCCGCCCGAGGCGATCATCTCCGCGCGGGTGCCGCCCTGGGTGAGCAGCTCGAAGTCGGCGAGGGCGTCGCCGTAGTAGACCGCGTGGTTGTGGGGGTCGACCAGCCCCGGGGTCAGTAGGCGCCCACCCAGGTCGTGAACGGTGCGGGCGCACGCGGTCGGCGCGGCGGGCAGCGCGGACTCGGTGCCGACCCAGGCGATGCGGCCACCCTCGGCGGCGACCGCGCCGCCCTCGATGAGGCCGAACGGCGCGCCCGCGGTCATCGTCGCCACCTTCCCATTGCGCCAGAGGGCGTCCCACATCTCAGCCTCTCGTCGCCGCGCGGAGCCGCGCGGTCTCGTCCGGCATCACCGCGGCGGCGTGCTCGTCGATCGCCACCCCGTACTCCCGCCGCGCGTAGGCGGACGAGATCTTCTCCTCCATCACGTCGCGGAGCACCCGCGCCGGATCGCGCTCGAACGGGTCGCCCCAGCCGCCCGCGCCGGCCAGCTCGTGGCGGTAGACGTCGCCGCGCCGCACGGTCAGCGTGCACTTGGCGGGCAGGTCGCGCGCGGCGCCCCCCGGGTTCAGCACGTTGCGCGAGGGCGTGCCCGGCCGCCCGCCGGCCAGCCCGTAGGGCAGGTGCTTCTGCCGATCGGTGCGGAGCTGGAGCGTCCCCTCCGCCTCGAGGAAGCGGTACTGGCGCTCCAGCGCGAGGCCGCCCCGGAACTTGCCGGGGCCGCCGGTGTCGGGCAGGTAGCCGTAGCGCTCGATCAGGAGCGGGTACTCGGACTCGATGACCTCGACCGGGTTGTTGGAGAAGTTCACCACCGAGCTGCTGCACGCGTCCACCC
>DASZJM010000766.1:0-8164 GCA_035948165.1 Candidatus Methylomirabilota bacterium | reverse complement strand
TACCCGACGCCGGTCCCGCCGATGAGCATCTCCGCGGCCACGATCGCCACCCACGCGCTGCCGATCGAGATCCGCAGGCCGGCCAGGATCGCGGGGGCGGCCGCGGGCAGGATGACCTGGACGAATCGTCGCGGGCAGGAGAGCTGGAGGAGCCGGGCCACATTGAGATAGTCGCGCTTGATCGAGGCGACCCCGAAGGCGGTGTTGGCCAGCGTGGGCCAGAGCGACGACATGAAGATGACGAGCACCGCGGCCTGTCCCGAGTTCTTGATCGTGTAGAGGAAGAGCGGCATCCACGCGAGCGGCGAGATCGGCTTCAGCACCTGGATGAACGGGTTCACCGCCCGGAAGAGAGTCGGCGAGGACCCGAGCGCGACCCCGAGCAGGATGGCCACCACCGAGGCGGCCAGGTAGCCCGCGGCCAGGCGCCCGAGGCTCGAGGCGAGCTGCAGCCCGAATCCCTTGTCGTTGGGTCCCCGGTCGTAGAACGGGTCGGAGAGCATCGTCCATGCGGTCCTCGCGACCACCGCGGGCCCCGGGATGCCGTCTCCCTTCCCCTTGCCGCCCGCCCCCGCCGCGCTCTGCCAGAGCCCGAGGAGGAGGCCCAGCAGGACGAGGCCGTAGACCATCGCCGCGTAGCGCTCCCGGCCGGCCGCTCCCACCGCTAGACCCGCTTGATCGGGAAGGCCTTGAGATACTCCTCGGGCCGGGTCGGGTCGAAGGTCTTCTGGCGGCCGTGCGCGAAGACGTGCGCGACCATGTTCTTCTCCGGGGCCCGGACGCCCAGCGACTTCATCACCTGCCGGCACTGGTCGGCCAGGAAGACCTGCTCGGCGACCGCCTTGTAGTCCAGATCGCCCTTCACGTAGCCCCACCGCTTCATCTGGGTGAGGATCCAGACCGCCATCGACTGGTAGGGGAACGGATCGAAGTCGATCCGATCGGGCACCGAGAGCTTCTGGCCGAGCCCGTTGTCGAATTCGCCGGTCAGCACCGCCTCGACGACCTCCACCGGCTGGTTCAGGAAGTTGCGGGGAGCGATCGCGGCCGCGATCTCCTTGCGATTCTTCCGCTCGTGGGCGTACCGGGTGGCGTCCACGATGGCGCGGAAGAGGGCGCCGAAGGTGTTGGGAGCGGTCTCCGCCATCTCCCGCCGGGCCGCGAAGGCGCAGCAGGGGTGCCCCGGCCAGATGTCCTTGGACAGCATCCAGATGAAGCCGACCTCCTCGTGCACCGCCCGCTGGTTGAACGGATCGGGAGCGAGGTAGCCGTCGAGATTGCCCGCGCGCAGATTCGCCACCATCTCGGGCGGAGGCACCACCCGGATCTGGATGTCGCGGTCGGGGTCGAGCCCGGCCTCGGCCACCACGTAGCGCAGCAAGAAGTTGTGCATCGAGTAGTCGAAGGGCACCGCGAACTTGAAGCCCTTGAAGTCGGCCGCGCTCTTGACCTCCTTGTGGCGGGTGGCGAGGGTGATGGCCTGCCCGTTGATGTTCTCGACCGCCGGCATGACGTAGGGCACCGCCTGCGAGCCCGCCCCCATGGAGATGGCGAGCGGCATCGGCGAGAGCATGTGGGTGGCGTCGGTCTCCTTGTTGATCGACAGATCGCGGATCATGGCCCAGCCGGAGGCCTTCACCACGGACACGTTGAGCCCGTGCTTGCGATAGAAGCCCATGGGCTCCGCCATGATGATCGGCGTCGCGCAGGTGATCGGGATGAAGCCGACCTTCAGGTCCTTCTTCTCAGGGGGGCCCAGCTTCTCCTGGGCCAGGGCCTTGGCCGCGGCCACCGGGAACACCGACGCGAGCGCGGCGGCCGCGGTGGAGGCGCCCACGAGAGCGAGGAACTCGCGGCGCCCCGTGAACACGGCGTGTGCCAGCGACCGCTCGACCAGCCGGTCGATGGCCTGTTCCGTCGTCTCGCCGTCGCTCATTCCCGCCCTCCTGAGCCGGCCTCCGGGTGAGGCCGGCCGCCTCCGTTGGATCGGCGCCGTTGCCTCACCCGACAGCGGTCGCTTCACCGCGGCGGGATGACCGCTACGGCAGCAAGGCTTGTGCCCGGCAGACCCGGGCCGCAAATCAAGGCCTTAGCCGGGAAGGGGCGTCGCGCGGGCCGCCGGCTGCTCACGCCATGAGCAGGCAGCGTGGGCAGGCAGCCTCAATCGTGTGCAGGAAGGAGCGACACGTGCGCGGTAACCACGCGCCAGCCGGCATCGGTGCGCATCCACGTCTGGCTCTGGCGTCCCGGTCGCCCGGAGTCCCGCCGGGCGAACTCGGTGCTCGCGGTCGCGAAGTCGGCGCCGTACGTGGTGATGACGGTGTTGGAGAGCGTGCGGCGGAGATCGATGGCCGGACGCGCCTGGCGGAACGCGGTGATGGCGTCGTGACCGTAGAGGTTCTCGGTGACGCCGAACCGGATCGTCGGCGGGCTCTTCCAGAAGAGGGCGGTGAGCGTGTCCACGTCGTTGTCGACGAGGGCGGTCTCGTAGGCCAGGAAGGCGGCCGTCACCGCCCGTACCACGTCGGGATCGTTGATCCGCATCAGCCGACGATGGCCGCCGCCGCGGCGCCCTTGGCCTCGAGCAGCGCGCCCACCCGGAGCACCTGGTCTTCCCGGAACGGCGCGGCGATGATCTGAACGCCCAGCGGCAGGGCGCCGGCGGTGGGCACGGGCACCGAGAGGATCGGCAGCCCGATGAACGACAGCGGCTGGGTGAAGACGCCCAGGTTCGGCCGGGTCAGCACCTCGACGCCGTCCAGCGTCATGCGCTCCTGCCCGATGCGAGGGGCCGGGCACGGGGTGGTGGGCGCCAGCAGCACGTCCACCTCTCGGAGCACCGCCGCGACCTGCGCGCGGTACCAGCTCCGGAACCGCTGCGCCTGCAGGTACCACGCGGTCGGCACCAGTGCCCCGGCCAGGAAACGATCCCGGGTCAGCGGGTCGAAGTCGGCCGCGCGTGTCCGCAGATCGGCGAGGTGGAGGGTCGCGCCTTCCGCGGCCGTGATCACCATGGCCGCGGCACGCGCTCGCGCCGCTTCGGGAATCGTGGTCCGGCGGGAGACTCCGAGCGCGGCCGCCACCTGCGCGAGCGCCGCGAAGGCCTCCGGCTGGCCGCCCTTCGCGAAGTGGCCGTCGAGCACCGCGATGCGGAGCCCGCCGATCCCCTCGCCCAAGCGCGGCAGGCAGGCCTCGACCGGCCGACCGGCCGAGGCCGGATCGACCGGATCGGACCCCTGCATCACGTCGTAGGCCGCCGCGACATCTCGCACCGACCGGCCGAGCGGACCCACGTGATCGAGGCTCGCCGCGAAGAGGGCGCTGCCGGTCCGGGAGAGGCGCCCGTAGGTCGGCTTGAGCCCGAAGACACCGCAGAGCGCGGCGGGCACCCGGATCGAGCCGTTGGTGTCCGAGGCCAGCGCGACCGGGACGAGGCCCGCGCCCACCGCCGCGCCCGATCCTCCCGAGGAGCCGCCCGCCACCCGCGTCGGGTCGTGGGGGTTGCGCGTGGGGCCGTAGTGGGAGTTCTCGGTGGTGAAACCGTAGGCGTACTCGTCCATGTTGAGCGTGCCCATCAGCACGCCCCCCGCCCGCCGGATGGCCGCCACCGTGAACGCATCGCGCGCGGCGGGCGGGCGCGAGGCGTTGATCTTCGAGCCGGCCAGCGTCGTCAGCCCGGCGACGTCGAAGAGGTTCTTCACCGCGAACGGCATGCCGGCGAGCGGCCCGGGGTCGCCGCCCGCCGCGATCGTCGCGTCCACCCGGTCGGCGTCCGCCCGCGCCTGCTCGCTCAGGACGCGCGTGAACGCGTTGATCGCCGGATCGCGCGCCGCGATCCGCGCGAGCGTCCGCTCGCATATCTCCCGGGCGCGAGCCCGGCCGCCGCGCACCGCCTCCACCAGGGCCGTGCCGTCCGCGGCCGCGTAGTCGAGCGCGCTCACGGCTGGATCGGCGCCGGGGCGAACACCGGCGCCGCCTCCACCTCCTCCGCCAGGGGGAACTCCATGACCAGCGCGGCCGCGGCCGCGAGCACGCCCATGTAGAGGACGACGCCGGGGCGATGGGCCGGCGCGATCGGAAGCCCGATCACCTTCGCGGCCGCGTCGACATGGGCCTCCAGGTCGGACGACGAGTGGTCGATCATCGATTCCCTCCCGGGCGCGCCCGGTACGCGCGCCAGCCTCCCCAGGCCGAGATGTCCTCGGCCCCCTGGACCGCGTGCGCTTCGCAGAGAAATCCCTTCACCGGCTCTCCGTCCTCGAGCGTCACCGTCCCGACCGCGAGCGGGGCCGGGACCGCGGCCACCAGGCTGCCGAAGCCGGCCGCGGTCAGCTCCCACACCTCGACCTCGATTCCCCCTTCCGGTCCCGTCGGCGACGCGGAGAACGGCCGGATCGAGGCCAGACGCTCGGCGACCCACGGCCCCTCGTAGAGCAGATCCGCGGCGGCCCGAAACGGGGTCAGATCGATCTCCACCCGGCGGCCACCCAGACTTTCGAGCCGGTCGAGCGCCCGCTCGTAGAGGTGCCCGGCCGCCTCGTCGCCGAAGAACTCACGCTGCGCCCGCGGGGGCGCCCCGAAGCGAAACGTGGCGCCGAGGCTGGCGGGCGGTCCCCGGGGCCTCGCGCGAGTACGGGTCCTCCGGGTCCGGCCCGCGCCCCACATCGAGCACGCGGGTCGCGTCCTCGACGGTGTGGGCGAGGATCGACACACGGTCGAGCGACCGACAGGCCGGGACCACGCCCGCGGTGCTGATCAGGCCTCGGGTCGGCTTGACGCCGACGATGCCGTTGAACGCGGCGGGCACGCGCCCGGAGCCGGCGGTGTCGGTGCCGAGCGCGAAGGCGACCAGCCGCGACGCCACCGCGACCGCCGAGCCCGAGCTGGAGCCGCCCGCGATGTAGTCCGGGTCGAAGACCGACGAGAGCGCGCCGTACGGCGAGCGGGTCCCGGTGAGCCCGGTGGCGAACTGGTCGAGGTTCGTCTTCCCGACGAGGATCGCCCCCGCGGCCCGCAGCCGGCGGACCACCGGGGCGGTCACCTCTGCCTTGTAGGCGAAGGCCGGGCAGCCGGCGGTGGTCGGGCGCCCGGCCACGTCGATGTTGTCCTTGATTGCGAACGGCACCCCGAAGAGAGGGAGCGCCGCGCCCTCCCGCCGCCGTCGCCCGGCCGCCTCGAGCTGGCCGAGCGCCTCGTGGAGCGGCACCAGGTGGATCCACACCGAGTCGGCTCCGCGCCGCTCGATGGCGGCATAAGCCTCGCGCAGCACCGTCTCGGGCCGGAGCGTGCCCGCCTCGTAGCCCGCCAGCAGCTCGCCGACGCCGGGAGTCCGCCCGGGCTCAGCCATGCAGGTGACAGGCGACCGCGTGTCCGTCGGCGACCGGCACGAGTTGCGGCATCTCGCGCTCACAGCGCTCGAAGCCCTCCGGGCAGCGTCCGTAAAAGCGACAGACGGTCGGGGAGGGATCGACCGGGCTGCGCGGCTCGCCCATCAACCGGACTCGCCGCTCGCCCCGTCGCTCGGGCATCGGCACCGAGGCGAGCAGTGCGCGGGTATAGGGGTGGCCCGGTCTCGCGAACACCCGCTCGACCGGGCCCGTCTCCACTACCCGGCCGAGGTACATGACGATCACCCGATCCGCGACCAGGCGCACCACCGCGAGGTCGTGCGACACGAACAGGTAGCTGATGCCGAGGCGTCGCCGCAGATCGTCGAGGAGCTTGAGGATGACCGCCTGCACCGACACGTCGAGCGCCGAAGTCGGCTCGTCCAGCACCAGGAGCTTGGGCTCGAGCGCGATGGCGCGGGCGATGCCCACCCGCTGCTTCTGCCCGCCCGAGAGCTGGTGCGGGAAGCGACCGAGCAAGGCCTCGGGCAGGCCGACCATCCCGGCCAGCTCCGCGACCCGGTCGGACACCGCGCCGGCGCCGCGGGAGCGGCCGAGCCGGCGAATGGGGTCGGCGATGGTGTCGAAGGCGGTGAAGCGCGGATTGAGGCTATCGGTCGGGTCCTGGAACACCATCTGGATCAGGGCGCGCTCGGGAGCCTGCGCGAAGCGCGAGGCGGGAATCCCGCCGATGTCCCGCCCCTCGAACGCGATCCGCCCGCCGCTCGGATCGAGCAGGCGCGTGACGAGCCGGACGAGCGTGGACTTCCCGCAGCCCGACTCGCCCACGAGCCCCACGCACTCCCCCGCGCGGATCTCGAGGCTGACGTCGTCCACCGCGTGGAGCCATCCGGCGCCGACCGGGAAGCGCCGCTCCAGGCCCTTCACGTCGAGAAGCGCGCTCCGAGCTCCCGAGCCGCTCACAGCGGCTTCCAGCAGGCGACGAGGTGCCCCGGCAGCACCTCCACCCGTGGCAGGGGACCGTCGCACATCGGGGCGTGGCGCTCGCACCGGAAGCGGTAACGGCAGGGCGGAAGGTCGCCGCGCAGGTCGGGCAGGCCGCCCGGAATGGCCGCGAGGTCCTCGAGCCGCTCGGCCCCATGCGGGGTGGCGCCCACCAGCTTGGCGGTGTACGGGTGCCGCGGAGCTTCGAAGAGCGCCTCGGCCGGCGCCACCTCGACCACGTGGCCGGCGTGCATCACCACGATCCGGTCGCAGTGCTCGGCGGCGAGGGCCAGATCGTGGGTGATCAGCAGGGTGGCCATGGTCGTTCGCTCGCCCAAGTCCTGGATCAGGTCCATGATCGCGGCCTGGGTGGTGACGTCGAGGCCGGTCGTCGGCTCGTCGGCGATGAGCAGGGCCGGTGCGCAGGCCAGGGCCAGGGCGATCATCACGCGCTGGCACATGCCGCCGGAGAGCTGGAAGGGATACGCCGCGTAGCGCCGCTCCGGGTCCGGGATCTGCACGCGGGCCAGGAGCTCGACCGCCCGCCGCTTGACCTCGGCGCGCGTCACGTTGCCGTGGCGCAGCAACACGTCCTCGATCTGCCGGCCCACCGGGCGGATCGGGTTGAGCGCGGTGCGCGGGTTCTGGAAGATCATCGACAGCTCGCGACCCCGCTGCAGGCCGAGGTCGTGCTCGGTAGCGGTCACCAGATCGAGCCCGCCGAACACCGCGCTGCCTTCAGTGATGCGCGCGGAGGCATCGAGGATGCGGAGCAGCGCGAAGGCGGTCACGGACTTGCCGGAGCCGCTCTCGCCCACCACCCCGACCGTCTCGCCCCGCTCCACGTCGAAGCTCACCCGGTCCAGCGCCCGCACCACCCCGGCCCGGGTGCGGAACTCGACCGAGAGGTCCTGCACCGCCAGGAGCGGGATCGGCGGATCGCTCACGTCCGCGTCCGCGGGTCGATCAGGTCGCGCAGACCGTCGCCCAGGAGATTGAAGCAGAACACCGCCAGCATCAGCGCGGCACCCGGGAAGAGCGCGATCCACCACTCCCCCGAGACGATGAAGGCGGCGCCCTCTGCCACCATGATCCCCCACTCGGGGGTGGGCGGCCGCACCCCGAGCCCGATGAACGACAGGCCCGCCGCGTTCAGGATGGCCCAGCCGAGGTTCAGCGAGATCTGGACCATCATGGGCGGCAGGCAGTTGGGGAAGAGGTGCACGGCCAGGATGCGGACGCCCCGGTTGCCGCCGAGGCGTGCCGCCTCGATGAAGCCCGCCTCCCGCCGGACCATGACCTCCGACCGCGCGAGGCGCGCGTAGAAGGGCACGTTGATGATCGCGGTCGCGTACACGATGTTCGCCACCGTGTTGCCGAGGGCGGCCACGATGCCCATCGCGAGCACGAAAAGCGGAAACGCCATGATGGTATCGAGCACCCGGCCCATGAGCCGGTCGGTCCAGCCCCCGTAGAAGCCGCCGGCGACCCCGGCCGCGCTGCCCACCGCAAACGCGATCATCACCGCGCAGATCGAGATCGTCAGGTCGAGGCGCGTCGCCACCACCACCCGGCTCAGCAGGTCCCGGCCGAGCTGGTCGGTTCCGAACCAGTGTGCGCGCGACGGCGGTCGGAGCGCCTCCGCGGTGTTGCTGGCGAGCGGGTCGTAGGGCACGAGCCAGGGCCCCGCCGCCGCCAGCGCCACCAGGAGCACGAAGAGCCCGAAGGCCAGGCCGGTGACCGGGTTCTCCCCGAGCACGTAGCGGCCGTGCCGGAGCAGCGAGGTCACGCCTCGATCCTGGCCCGTGGGTCGATCACCCCGTAGAGCACGT
>DASZJM010000765.1:0-2557 GCA_035948165.1 Candidatus Methylomirabilota bacterium | reverse complement strand
GGGCTCAACATGATGCTGATCGAGTCCGGCCCGGACATCCTCGCCGTCGACTGCGGGCTGCTCTTCCCGGACGACGAGATGCCCGGCGTGGACTTCGCGATCCCCGACTTCTCCTACCTCCGGGAGCATCGCGCCGCGTTCCGGGGCGTGGTGCTCACCCACGGCCACGAGGACCACATCGGCGCGCTCTCCTACCTGCTGCGGGAGTTTCCGGTGCCGGTCTACGGGACGCCGCTCACCCTGGCGATCGCGCGGCATCGGCTGGCCGAGAACGGGCTGCTCGAGCA
Source organism: Candidatus Methylomirabilota bacterium (assembly GCA_035948165.1). Lineage (GTDB taxonomy): Bacteria > Methylomirabilota > Methylomirabilia > Rokubacteriales > CSP1-6 > CAMLFJ01. The sequence continues at coordinate 2,270 of DASZJM010000765.1, read as the reverse complement.
GGCGGACCTGCGCGCCTACGCCCCGGGGGACCGGCTCGTCATCGGCGGCTTCACGGTCGAGCCGATCCGGGTGACCCACTCGATCGCCGACGGCATTGGCCTGGCTATCGAGACGCTGCTCGGCACCGTGGTGCACACCGGCGATTTCAAGCTCGACCGACAGCCGATCGACCGCCAGCAACCGGACTACTCGCGCTTCGCGGCGCTCGGTGAGCAGGGCGTGCTCGTGCTCTGCTCCGACTCGACCAACGTGGGGCGCCCCGGCCACACCGGCTCGGAGTCCCTGGTGGGCGAGGCGCTGGCCGGACGCTTCGCAGCGGCGCCGGGGCGCATCATCGTGGCCACCTTCGCCTCGCACATCCACCGCGTGCAGCAGGTGCTCGACCTCGCCGCGCGCTGCGATCGCCACGTGGCGCTCCTGGGGCGGAGCATGGTGGCCAACGTGGCGGTGGCCGCCGAGCTCGGCTACTTGCAGGTGCCCGAGGGCCTGGTGCTGCCGCTCGAGGATCTGGCCGAGCTGCCGGCCCAGCGGCAGGTGATCCTCTCCACCGGCAGCCAGGGCGAGCCCAACTCGGCCATCTCGCTGATCGCGGCGGGCGACCACAAGTACGTGCAGGCGAGCCTGGGCGATCTGGTGATCTTCTCCTCGCGGGTGATCCCGGGCAACGAGCGTGTGCTCGGCCGCGTGATCAACTCGCTGCTGCGCCGCGGAGCGGAGGTGCTGTGGGAGGACGTGGCCTTCGTCCACGTCTCCGGGCACGCGAGCCAGGAGGATCTCAAGGAGATGCTCGCGCTCACCCGCCCGCGCTACTTCGTGCCCGTGCACGGCGAGTTTCGCCACCTGCTCCAGCACGCGCGGCTGGCCGAGGGCGTGGGCATCCCCAAGGACCGCATCTTCCTGATCGAGGACGGGCTCGGGCTCGAGGTGACCGCGGCGGGCACGCGCGTGCTCGGACCGTACCCGGCGGGCCCGGTGCTGGTGGACGGTAAGGGCGTGGGCGACGTGGGCGGGGTGGTGCTCCGCGACCGTCAGCTCCTGGCCGAGGCCGGGATGCTGGTGGTCGCCCTCACGGTCGATCGCACCACCGGCTCGATCGTGGCGGGACCCGAGATCGCCTCCCGCGGGTTCGTCTACATGAAGGAGGCCGACGCGCTGATGGACGAGGTGAAGGCCGCGGTGCGGGAGGCGCTGGCCTCGCGCCGGGAGGCCGCGGGGTTCGATCGGGAGCAGCTGGGGGCGACCGTGCGCGGCGCGGTGCGCCGCTTCGTCAACCAGCGGTTCCAGCGCAAGCCGGTGGTGCTGCCCGTGATCCTGGAGGTGTGATGGCGGAGAAGGTGACGATCGACAAGATGATCCCGGACCGGACGCCGGGCCCGAACGGCCACGGCGCGCGCGAGCCGCGCGAGGCCCCGCGCGACGGCGCGGCGAAGCGGCGCGTGCCGCGCAAGGGCAAGGGCGAGCCGGGCCGCTGGGTGCGCGAGGCCAAGGGCATCCTGGCCCTGGCCCTGGCCGGCTTCGGCTTCGTGGCGCTCTACGCGTACGATCCCACGCTGCACCCGCTGGATCAGTCGAGCCCGGTGGGGCCGGTCGGCGGCTGGCTCGGCTGGGGGTCGTTCCACGCCTTCGGCTACGCGGGCTATCTCTTCCCGGTGCTGTTCACGCTCTACGGCGTCTCGGCCTTCGTGCGCCCGCGCATGGCGCACGGCTGGCAGGCGGGCGCGGGCCTCGCGATCCTCCTGGTGAGCGCGACCGGCATCCTGGCCCGCGCCTCGGACACCCTGAGCGAGTTCCGTGTGCACAAGGGCGGGGTGGTGGGCTGGGCGGTGTCCGAGGCCTTGCGGCTCTCGATCGGTACGGTGGGGACGTGGATCATCCTGCTGGCCTTGATCCCGCTGGGCGTGCTGTTCGTCACGCGCATTCCCTACAGCGTGCTCTCGCGCGGCCTGCGCGCCCGCTTCGGCCGCCTGCGGCGCGCGGAAGGCAAGAAGGGCCGGAGCCAGGCCCCCGCGTCCCCGGCCGCGCCCGTGATCGCCGCGGTGCCGGCGGGCCATCCCGCCATCGAAGCCGACGTGCCGCCGCGGCTCGTGGTGAAGGAGCCGCCCAAGGCCAAGTCGAGCCTCTCCGACAAGGGCCTCGCGTGGCAGGAGACGTTCGACTTCGGCAAGGGCGGGGCGGAGTCGTTCAAGCTGCCCGCGGTCGGCCTGCTGACCGCGCCGCCCGCCTCGTCGCTCCAGCGCACCCGCGAGGAGCTCGAGACCAACGCGCAGAC
>DASZJM010000764.1:0-2119 GCA_035948165.1 Candidatus Methylomirabilota bacterium | reverse complement strand
CAGAAACACGTGGTGGTTCAACAAGTTTTCCCATGATACGGGCGGGTCCTGATCAAAGTCAACGCGGGTGCCGGTCGCATCCGAAGAGCAAGTGTGGGATCGCGCGCCCGGCCTGTCAATGTCCGGACTTCGATACGGCCGCCGTTCTCGCTGTGACGTTATCCTGACACGCGACGATCACATTCCGGGTCACGCGGACGGTGTCGGAGGCCCGGGAGGCACGCCCGGCGAGCACTTCCACCGCTCGTCGCGTGGCACGTGCGTTGCTCTCATTCCACGGCCCCGCGCTCCCGCCCATGAAGATCCTCGTCACGAACTACGACCTCAACCACTACGCCGGCACCGAGACGTTCATCTACGCGCTGTCGGTCGAGCTGCGGCGAATCGGCCACGAGGTCATCTGCTTCAGCCCTCGGCTCGGCGCGGTGGCGCAGCGCCTGGCCGCGGCCGGGATCGCGGGGACCGGCGACCTGAGCGCCGCGCCCGACGACGTCGACGTCATCCACGCCCACCATCGCTACGAGTCGCTCCTCGCCCGCGCCCGCTATCCGCACTGCCCCATGGTCTTCGCCTGCCACGGCGTCCTGCCCTGGCAGGAGCAGCCGCTCTCGACCGCGCTCGGCATCACCCGCTACGTCGCGGTGAGCGAGGAGACCCGCGACCACCTGGTGCGGCGCCACGCGGTGGCCGAGCGCGAGGTCGCGATCGTGCGCAACGGCATCGACCTGGATCGCTTCCAGGCCCGCGCCCCCGTCGCCGCGCACGCCAGCCGGGCCCTCATCCTCTCCAACTACATGCCGGGCGAGCAGCGCGCCCAGATCCGCCGCGTCTGCCGCGGCCTCGGCATCACGGTCCGCGAGGTGGGGGCCCGGGATGCGCTCTGGGCGGTGGAGGACGAGCTGAACTGGGCCGACCTGGTCTTCGGGCTCGGGCGCAGCGCGCTGGAGGCGATGGCGTGCCGGCGCCTGGTCGTGGTCTACGACTACAACGGGGGCGACGGGCTCGTCACCCCGGAGCGGTTCGAGCTGCTGCGGCGGCGCAACTTCTCGGGCCGCACCCACGCGCGCCACTTCACCGAGGCCGAGCTGACCGCCGAGATCGCGGCCTACGATCCGGCCATCGCGGAGGGCGTGTACGCCTTCATCACGCGTGATCACGACGTGCGGGTGATGGCGAGCCAGCTCGTCGGCCTCTACGAGGAGGCGCGCGAGCGGGCCGCGCGCTCCCCCGACACCGCCCGCGCCGACGCGATCGGGCAGTACCGCGCCCTGACCGCGGTCCTCGCCGACGTGGCGGCGCTCCGTGCGGCGGCCGCGAGCGCGGAGGGCTCGCTGCAGGACATTTGGGGGAGCCGCTCCTGGCAGGTCATGGGGATGTACCGCACGGCCCGCGCCGGCCTGCGGCGGCTCCGGCGCCGTCCGGCGAAGCCGCGGACGCCGGCCCGGATCCTGGTGGTCGACGACGACCCGCTGGTCGGCCAGTGGCTCACCGACGTCCTCGCCAGCGAGGGCCACGAGGTGGAGGCGGTCGACAGCGGCCGGGCCGGACTCGAGCGGCTGCGCGGGACGCCGTTCGATCTCGTGCTCACCGATCTGCGGATGCCGGACGTGGACGGGATCGGGCTCTACGAGGAGCTCGAGCGCACGCAGCCCCGGCTGGCCCAGCGGGTGATCTTCGTCTCCGGCAACACCGGCGAGCCGCGCTACCAGCGCTTCCTCGCCGGGCTCGGGGACCGCAAGCTGGCCAAGCCGTTCGACATCAACCAGCTCACCCGGCTGGTGCGGCGGAAGCTCGGGCACGCCGCCGCGTGACCGCCGCGCGGGCCGTCTCAGGACGGACCGGGCCCCGCGCCGGCGCCGAGCGCGACCGCCTGCCGCACCGTGTAACGCGCGCCGCGCGGCGAGAGGTCGCTCTGCATCAGGGCCACCTCGGCGACCCGCGCGGTGCCGAACCCGGTGGTCGCGGCCTGGGCCAGGGCCTGGCGCAGCGCGGGGCCGGCCTCACGGCGCCAGCGGCGCTCGTCGTAGACCCGGCCGATCGTGAGATGCGGATGCCACGCGCGGTCCTCGCGCGGGAACCCCTCGCGGGCGAGCGCGACGGCCACCCGCTCCTGCAGCGC
>DASZJM010000763.1:0-2200 GCA_035948165.1 Candidatus Methylomirabilota bacterium | reverse complement strand
GTCAGGGTCTGCTCGCTCATGGTCCCTGCTCCCCGGCTGGGCTCCCCAGGGCCGAGGGGGGCACGGGCGGCGGCGCCGGAGTGCCCGGCAGCACGAACGGGCAGGCCGTCACGTGGTCCGGATCGCTGGACGTGGTGACCGGCAGCAGCCGCATGTCCACCTCCCGGCACTCCGGCCTGGCGTACCCGCAGCGGGGCTCGAACGGGCAGCCGGGGGGCGGGTCGCGCAGATCGGGCGGCGAGCCCGGGATCCCGGTCAGCTCGCGGCGGGGTCCGCGCAGCGACGGGAACGAGTTGAGCAGGCCCTTGGTGTAGGGGTGGGCAGCCTCGCGGTGGATCTCGTCCGACGTGGCGATTTCGACAAACTGGCCGGCGTACATCACGGCGATCCGGTCGGTGAGTTCGAGCAGGAGCGAGAGATCGTGGGTGATGAACAGTATCGAGAAGCCCAGGCGGTCTTTGAGCTCGATGATCTGGGCCAGGATGTCCCGCTGCACCACCACGTCGAGCGCGGTGGTCGGCTCGTCCATGATGATGATCTCCGGTTCGGCGGCCAGCGCCATGGCGATCATCACCCGCTGGCGCATGCCGCCGGACAGCTCATGCGGATAGCTGCGCAGCCGGGACCGCGGGATGCCGACGAGGTCGAGCAAGGATGCGGCCCTGGAGTGGGCTTCGTCCCTCGGCATCTTCAGGTGGGCGTGGATGGCGTCGAGCAGTTGGTCGCGGACGTTGAGCACCGGGTTGAGCGCGTTCATCGCACTCTGGAAGACGATGGCGATCTCGCGCCAGCGCAGCCGCCGCAGCTCATCCGGCCGCATCTTCATTACGTCGGCAGGCCTGGACACCCGGCGGCCGCTGTAGATGACGCTGCCGTTCGTGACCAGCGCGGGGGCGCGCAGCAGGCGGCAGGCGCCATAGGCCAGCGTCGACTTGCCCGACCCGCTCTCGCCGGCCAAGCCGACCACCTCGCTGGCCCCGAGGGCGAGGTTCACATGGTCCACGGCGCGCACATCGCCGACCGGGGTGCGGTACACAACTGACAGGTCGCGGATGTCGAGTACGGGACCGGAGCCTGGGGCGCCGGCGTCGGCCGGGGATGAGCTGGCTGCGGGACCGGCCGCCGCGCTGGCTGCGCGGTGGGTGGCCCGGTCAAGGGGCCGGCCGGCGGCCCGGCCGATGGCACGGTCAGCTGCCGGGTCCGCGCTCATCGGCGCTCACCCGCCTCGGCCTCGTCGAGCAGCGAACTTCGCGAGAACGAGTGGAGGAAGCCGGCGAGCCCGTTGCGGCGCTGCGAGATCTCGCTCAGCACGGGTGTGGGGTCCGCGGGCTTGAGCCACCGCCCGGCGATCCTGCTGGCACTGCTCGCGTCGCGCAGGCGGGGGTTGCCGAGCTCATCGATGCCCGTGTTCAGCAGCACCAGGGCGGTGCCCATGAGCGCCACCGCCAGTCCCGGCGGCACGAACCACCACCAGGCCCCGAGCTGCAGTGCCTGCTGGCTCTGGGCCCAGTAGAGCATGGTCCCCAGGCTCCAGCTGTTCAGGTCGGCGACCCCGATGAAGGCGAGGGCGACGGAGGCCCCGATGGCGTACAGCACGGTGTTCACGAAGCTCGCCGCGATCAGGCTTACCTCGTTGGGGACGATCTCGAAGGCGATGATCCGCCAGGTTCCCTCCCCGGTCTCCCGGGACGCGGCCACGAAGTCGCGATTGCGGATGGCCAGGGTCTGGGCCCGCATCACCCGAGCCCCCCACGGCCAGCCCAGCAGGGCGAGCACGATGATGGTCGGCGTCTCTCCCCGGTTCGGAAAGTAGCCGAGCAGGACGATGAGCAGGGGCAGCGCCGGAATCACCAGGAATACGTTGGTGAGCAGCGACAGCAGTTCGTCCCAGAAGCCGCCGAGGAAGGCGGACGTGACGCCTACGATCACGGCGAGCGCCGTGGCCACCACGCCGACGATGAGCCCGAGCTCCAGGGTGAGGCGGATCCCGACCAGGAGCTGGGACAGCACGTCTTGCCCGCTCTGCGTGGTGCCGAGCAGATGCGCCGCGCTGGGCGCGTTCATCGACGCGTTCGGGTTGGGGTTCTGGTACGACGGGTCATAGGGGGTGACCAGCGGCCCGATGATGGCCGTGAGCACGAAGACGCCGAACAGGACGACGCCCGCCTTGGCCTTGGTCGGCATCCGGCGCCACCAGCCG
>DASZJM010000762.1:0-10395 GCA_035948165.1 Candidatus Methylomirabilota bacterium | reverse complement strand
GCCGGGCTCAGCCCCGAGGGCCAGCGCGTGCTCGCGGTGATCGTGCTGGCCATCGGGCTCTGGGGGCTCGAGACTCTGCCCCCGGGCGTCACCGCGATCGTCGCGATCGTGGCCCTCGTCGCCACCCACGCGGTCGCGGGCATCCGCGAGGGGCTCGCCGGCTTCGCCGATCCCGTCGCGTTCTTCCTGCTGGGCGTGCTCACCATGGGCGCGGCGGTGGCCCGGAGCGGTCTCGCCGAGCGCCTCGCGCACCGCCTCCTGGCCCACGGGCGCGGCCGCGCGGGCGCGCTCTATCTCCACCTGCTCCTCGCGATGCCGCCGCTCACCCTGCTGCTGCCGTCGGCGAGCGCCCGCACCGGCATCCTCGTGCACGTGTACGACCAGGCGCTCGAGTTGGGCCGCGTGCCGCGCGGCGCCCCGCTCGCCCGCGCGGTCATGATGCTGCTCAACTCGGTGAACCGGCTCTCCTCCACGATCTTGCTCACCGGCGGCATCACCCCGATCGTGGCCGCCGGCCTCATCGGCACCATCTCGTGGACGCGCTGGTTCGTGCTCATGAGCGTGCCCTACGCGGTGCTGCTCGCCCTCGCCGCGCTCGCGATCTACCTGCGCTACCGGAGCGGCTTCCGCGCGCGCATCACGGTGCCCGATCGGCCCGCGCCCCGCCCGTTCTCGGACGTGGAGTGGCGCACCCTGCTCATCACCGGCGGCGCGGGGCTGCTCTGGCTCACCGACGCGGTCCACCACCTGCACCCGACGCTGCCCGCGCTGGCCGCGTGGATCTGCTTCCTGGCCCCCGGCATCGGCGTGCTCACCTGGCGCCAGTTCGAGCAGGAGGTGGGCTGGACGAACTTCTTCGTCATCGCGGCCTCGCTCTCGCTCGCCCAGGGGCTCGCGCGCTCCGGGGCGAGCGACTGGCTGGCCGGCGTGGTGGTGGGGGCGGCGCACGGGGTGGCGGAGTCGGCGTGGCTGGTGGTGGCGGTGCTGCTGGTGGCCTCGTCGGTGGTGCGGCTGCTGATCCCGAACATCACCGGCTTCCTGGCCACCACGATCCCGGTGGCGATGTCGGTGGGCACCGCGGCGGGGCTCAACCCGGTGCTGTGCGGCCTCATCGTGACGATCGCGGGCGACGCGGTCCTCTACTATCCGGCCCAGAGCGCCTCCTCGCTGGTGGTCTACGAGCGCGGGCACCTCGGGGCGGGAGAGATCTTCCGCTTCGGCCTGCTCATGACCGCGCTGGCCGCCCTGGTCGTGCTGGCGGTGGCGGTGCCGTACTGGGGGCTGATCGGGGAGCCGCTGATCCGCTAGCCCGCGGGCTCAGCGGTCGAGGACTTCGCGGACCTTCGCGAGCAGATCGGCGGGCGCGAACGGCTTGCCGAGCAGCACCGTGCTCGCGTCGCGCACCCCGTGACGGAGGATGGCGTCCTCGGTGTAGCCGGACATGTACAGCACGCGCATGTCGGGCCGCAGGGCGCGGACGCGGTCGACCAGCTCGCGCCCGCTCATCCGGGGCATCACCACGTCGGAGAGGATGAGATCGATCTGGTCGCCCTCGGTCTCGTAGCGGCCGAGGGCCTGCAGCCCGTCGCTCGCCTCGAGCACCCGGTAGCCCTGCCGCTCCAGGAGCTCGCGGGCGAGCGCGCGCACGTCGTCCTCGTCCTCGACCAGCAGGATCGTCTCGCGCCCGAGGGTGTCGCGGCTCACCGTCTCGTCCACCTGGGCCGGCGCGGCCGGCGCGTCGACCTGGGGGAGGTAGATCTCGAAGGTGGTGCCGCCGCCCACCACGCTCCGCACCTGGACGGCGCCCCCGTGCTGCCGTACCACCCCGTGCACCATCGAGAGCCCGAGGCCGGTGCCCTTACCCGGCTCCTTGGTGGTGAAGAAGGGTTCGAAAATGCGAGCCTGGGTTGCGGCGTCCATGCCCACGCCGGTATCCATGACGCGGAGGACCGCGTACGCGCCGGGCGCGAGCGCGTCCGGCCGATCGGGCGGGGCGGCCTCGACCTGCACGCAGTCGGTCTCGACGCCGAGGGTGCCGCCGCGCGGCATCGCGTCGCGCGAGTTGACGGCCAGGTTCATGAGCGCCTGCTCGAGCTGTCCCGGATCGGCGTTGACGTGCCCGGCCCGAGGCCCGAGGGTCAGGAGCAGCTCCACGTCCTCGCCGATGAGCCGGCGCAGCATCGCGCTGACCTCCTCGACCATCGCGTTGAGGTCGAGGACTGTGCGCTGCAGGACCTGCTTGCGGCTGAAGGCCAGGAGCTGGCGGGTGAGGCCGGCCGCGCGATCGGCCGTCTTCTGGATCTGCTCGACGCTGCGGCGCAGCGGGTCGTCGGCCTTGAGCCGGCCCAGCAGGATCGCGCTGCGCCCGGTGATGACGGTGAGGAGGTTGTTGAAGTCGTGGGCCACCCCGCCTGCGAGGCGCCCCACCGCCTCCATCTTCTGGGCCTGCCGCAGCTCGTCCTCGAGCTGCTTGCGCTGGGTGACGTCCATCATGGCCCCGATCATGCGGGTGCCACGGCCCTCGGCGTCGCGGAGCACGTAGCCCCGATCGTAGACCTGCGCGTACGAGCCGTCGGCGCGCCGGCAGCGGTACTCCGCGCTCCAGCTCGCGTCGCCGCGCTCGACCGCCGCGCGGATGTCGGTCACCACCCGCTCCCGATCCTCCGGGTGGACCAGCTCGTACCACCACGTGATGTCGGGGCCGATCTGGGCCTCGGTGTAGCCGAAGAGGGTCTGGATCCCCTCGTTCCACCACAGCGCGTCGCTCACCAGGTCCCAGTCCCACACCGCGTCGTTGGTGGCGCGGGCCACGAACTGGAACCGCTCCTGGCTCTCGCGGAGGGCTCGCACCAGCCGCTCCGCGGTCCCGCGCGCGACCTGCTCGTCGGCGAAGAGCTGGGCGTTGCGGATGGCGAGCGCGGCCTGGGCCGCGAGGCGGGCCAGGATGGCCTCGTCCTGATCGGTGAAGGCGCGCGCGGCGCGGTTGTCGACATAGAGGAGGCCCTCCACCCGGCCCTCGATGAGCACCGGCACCGCCATCTGGGCGTGGATGCCGAGCTGCTGGATGCGCTGGCGGTAGCGATCGCCGATCCGCGCATCGCTCCGGTAGTCGCTCGTGCGCATCGGACGCCGCTCCGCGAGGACGAAGCCGCCCAGGCCGCGGCCCGGCTCGATGCAGGTGTCGGCCAGCGCGTCGTACCACGGAGCGGTCCAGTAGCGCAGGCGCACCGCGTCCCCGTCCGGGGCCCGCAGGCCGATCACCGCCCCGTCGCTGCGGCAGAGCTCGCGGGCCGCCTCGGTCACGCGGCGGAGCACGGTCTCCAGATCGAGGGTGCCGCCGATGGTGCGGGCGAGGTCGGCGAGGACCTCCGCCTCCCGCCGGCGGTGCTCCTCGTCGGCGAAGAGACGCGCGTGCTCCAGGGTGAGCGCGGCCTGGTCGGCGAGCGCTTCCGCCATCTGCACCGCGCGGGTGTCGAAGGCGTGGCCGGCGGCGTTGCGCACCGCGAGGACGCCGATGAGGCGGTCCTGGGTCAGCAGGGGCACCGCGAGGATCGCGCGGTCGGGGGCCTGCTCCAGGTGACGGCGGAGCTCCGGGCTCGTCTCGATGCGCGGATCGGCGAGCACGTCCGGCGTGGTGATGGTGCGCCGCTCGCGGATGGCGAGCCCGAGGGCGCCCGTGCCCAGCTCACGCACCGGGCGCCAGCCGTCGGCCGGATCGCTCGCGTGCGCCACCGCGAGCGCCTGCAGGCTCTGCGACTCCGCGTCGAGGCGGTAGACCACCGCGGACCCGCCGGCCAGGAGCGAGCGCAGGCTCTCCGCGATGCGCAGGCCGACCACGTCGGGCTCGAGCCGCTCGGAGAGCAGCCGGCCGATGCCCGCGAGCGCCCGCGTCTCCTCGAGGCGCGTGCGCTCCCGGTCGAGGAGCCGTGCGTTGTCCTGCTCGAGGCGCCGAAGTCGCTCGAGCAAGGTGTCGCCGTGCTGCAGGTCCGGGGTGTCGAGCGGTCGCAGCGGTCCCATCGCGGCTCGATGGAGGAGCAAGGACCACGCCATGGGTAAGTGCCTGGATTCACTGGCCGATACCGAGCTCGCCGCGCGCAAAGTGTCAGCCCTCGTCGCAAAATCGAGCACTTGGCCGGACCCAGGGCGCGGGGGCCGCGCCGAGGGTGCTACCATGCCCCTCGACGACGCGAGCCGCTCACCCGTTACCGGGATCTTTTCGGGAGATTTCGTCCATGACCACCGACGCGCAGGCCATCCGCCACCTCTGGACCCACAAGACCCAGGATCACCCGTTCCTGTCCGACCAGGAGCTGGTCATCGACCGCGGCGAGGGGGTGTGGATCTGGACCGAGCAGGGCAAGAAGCTGCTCGACGGCTTCGCGGGCCTCGCGGTGGTCAACGTGGGCCACGGGCGGCGCGAGATCGCGGAGGCCATCGCGGAGCAGACGGTGCGGCTCGCCTACTACCCGACCACGCGGCAGTTCTCCAACCGGCCGGCCGCCGACCTGGCCGCGAAGCTCGCGTTGCTGACCCCGGGCGACCTGAACTACACCATGTTCGCGGTGAGCGGGTCGGAGGCCAACGAGCGCTCGATGCAGATCGCGCGGCAATACTGGCTGGCCGCCGGCAAGACCGGCAAGCACAAGGTGATCTCGCTCCAGGGCGGCTACCACGGTGCGACGATGGGCACGTTCGCGGTGTGCGGGCTGCCCCACCTGGCCCAGCCCTACCAGCCCCTCGAGGTGCCGGGCTTCGCCAAGGTGGCGCCGCCCCATCCCTTCCGCGACCTGGGCCGCGGCACCGAGGCCGAGCTCATCGCGCGCCGCATCGGCGAGCTCCGCGAGGCCATCGTGCGCGAGGGGCCGGACACGGTGTCCGCGGTGATCATGGAGCCGGTGCTCTCCTCGGGCGGCTTCATCATGCCGCCCATCGGCTGGCTGCGCGCGGTGCGCGCGCTCTGCGACGAGCTCGACGTGCTGATGATCGCGGACGAGGTCATCACCGGCTTCGGGCGCACCGGCCGGTGGTTCGCGGTCGAGCACGACCAGGTGGTGCCCGACCTCATGTCGGTGGCCAAGGGGATCACCTCGGGCTACATCCCGCTCTCGGCCAGCATCGCGCGCGGACGGCTCGCCGACGCGTTCTCCGACACCACCACCCAGGAGAACGTCCACCCCAACACCTACGCCGCGCATCCGGTGGCGTGCGCGGCCGCGCTCGCGAATCTGAAGATCATGGAGCAGGACCGGCTGGTGGAGAACGCGGCGAAGATGGGGACGCGCCTGCTCGACGGGATTCGCAGCGCGGTGGGCAAGCACCCCATCGTGGGCGAGGTGCGCGGGCGCGGCCTGATGGTCTGCGTGGACTTCGTGCAGCCCGACGGCTCCGGCAGGCCGCTCGACGCCAAGCACGTGGCCGAGCTCGACCGCAAGGCGTGGGACCGCGGCGCGATCATCTACGCCCGGGGCACCGTGCTCCGTCTCGCCCCGCCCCTCTGCATCACCCCCGCCGAGCTCGACGAGCTGGTGGCGGTGGTGGCCGACTGCGTCGACTCGCTGCAGCGCGACGTGGCGCGCTAGCCGAGGAACTCCCGGGCGAGGCTCTCCCACATCATCGTCGAGAGCTTGAGGCTCTCGGTGTCCACCCGCTCGTTGTGGCCGTGAAACATGAGTGGGTACTCGGTGTAGGGGATGCGGAGCGACAGCAGCCCGAAGCCGTAGGCGGGCACCCCCAGCCAGCGCCAGAACTTGCCGTCGGTGCCGCCGGTGGTCATCTTGGGCACCACCCGGCTCCCCGGCATCAGCCGTGAGGTCACCCGCTCCATCGCGGCCACCAGCGGCGTGTCGTGACTGCTCAGCGAGCCCTGCTGCCCGCGCCCCTGCTTGACGGTCACCCGCGGAGCGAGGTCGCCGAGCGCCTCCGCCAGCATCGCGTCCACGTCCTCGGTGGTGACGCCGGGCAGCGCGCGGATGTCGACGTCGATCTCCACGCGGTCGGGGATCACGTTGGTCTTCACCCCGCCGTGGATGATGTTGGGCGAGAAGGTGGTGTGGGTGCAGGCGTGCGCCTCGCGGGCGAGGGCCAGGTTCTCCATGCCCGACACCGTCTCCAGCACCCGCGCCGGATCGGTGAGCCCCTTCGTGAGCTCGGGGCCCAGGTCCATCGCCTTCACGTACTCGCGCCACACGTCGAGGATGCGCGTCTTCGGCTGGTAGGCCGCGATGCGCCGCACCACCTCCGCCGCGGTCACCAGCGCGTTGTCGGTACGGAAGGGCCGCGAGCCGTGGCCGGGCGTGCCGGCCACCGTGAGGTGGCGCCAGTTGGCGCCCTTCTCACCGACGGTGACGCCGAGGACGTGGCCGTCGCGGGTGGGGATCGGCACCCCGCCGCTCTCGGTGATCACGTAGTCCGCTTTCACCATCTCGGGCCGCCGGTCGACGAGATAGCCCGCGCCCAGGTTGCCCCCCGCCTCCTCGTCGGCCACCGCGAGGTAGATGAGGGTGCCGCGCGGGCGGAAGCCATCCTTGGCGAGGCGGCGGGTGGCGACCGCCATGGTGGAGGTGAGGTTGAGCATGTCGATGGCGCCGCGGCCCCACACCACCCCGTCCACCAGCTCGCCGCCGAAGGGATCGCGCTTCCAGCCGTCCGGGCTCACCGGCACCACGTCGGTGTGGCCCATCAGCAGCAGGCGCGGGGCCTTGGGATCCGACCCCTCGATGCGGGCGATGAGGCTCTCGCGTCCGGGCTCCGAGGTGTAGCGCTCGCAGGCCACGCCCGCCCCGTTGAAGTACGCCTCGAGCGCGGCCACGCTGCGCGTCTCCTGGCCGGAGGCGACCGTGCCGTCGTTGACGCAGCGGTTCCGGATCAGGGTGCGCAGCAGGTCGGTCGCTTCCGCTTCGATGGTCTGCTCGTCTCGCATGTTCTCCCTCTTACATGCCGCCGTTGGCGGCGAAGTTGCGGATGATCCAGCCCGCGATGGAGTGCCGCGCGGGGCCGACCGGCATCGCGTCGCTCGGGAACCAGCGCGCGTCCTCGAGCTCCTCGCGGTCGATGGTGATCTCGCCGCCCGCGTAGCTCGCCACGAAGCCGATCATGATCTGGCTCGGGAACGGCCAGTTCTGGCTCCCCACGTACTGGACGTCCTTGACGTCGACGCCCACTTCCTCCTTCACCTCGCGGGCCACGCATCCCTCGAGCGACTCGCCGTTGTCGACGAAGCCGGCCACCAGCGCGTAGCGGCCCGGGGCCCAGATCGCCTTGCGCGCGAGCAGCACCCGATTGCCGTCGCGCACCAGCACGATGACCGCGGGGTGCAGGTGCGGGTAGTGCTCGTAGCGGCAGCCGCCGCAGCGCTTGCCCCACTCGCCCTCGAGCCGGCCGGTGGGCGCCCCGCAGCGCGGGCAGTGGCCGCTCGTCGATTCCCAGTAGAGGAGCTGCATGGCCATGCCGCCCACCGTGAGCAGCTCGTCGGGCAGCTTCGTGCCCTGCATCGGCACGAGCGTCTCGGCGGCGAGTTCCTCCGGCACCGGCGCGTCCTTCGGACGCGCGGCCACCCAGCACGGCTCGCCGCCCCACGTGCCGAGCCAGTGCCGCGGGCCCAGGCCCTCGAGCCCGCGCGGCGGCGCCTCCGGGCTCTCCCCGCTCGGCAGGCGAAAGCCGTCGCCCTCACGCGCCACGAGGAGCTTCTGGTCCTGGACCACGAGCCACCGGCCCACCCCGGCGGGTGGCCCGCCGCCGCGCTTGGCGGGGGTGAACTCGCCGCGCAGGCAATCGACGTTGAAGGGTAGGTAGACGGACAGCGGTGTCATCAGCCTGCCGAGTTTACCACGGAGAAAACGCGGCCGCGCCCCGGCCCGCGCGCGCGTGTTATCCTCCCCGCCGTGCCCGACCTCCTCGCTTCCCTCGCCGCTTCGGTCGCCGCGCGCCTGGTGGCGCGTCGCGAGACGGTGGCGGTCTCGGAGTCCTCCACCGGCGGTCTCATCTCGGCCGCCCTGCTGTCGATCCCGGGGGCCTCCGCGTACTTCGTGGGCGGCGGCGTCATCTACACCCAGACCGCGCGGCGCGGGCTCCTGCAGGTGCCGGACGACGCGATGCGCGGCATCCGCTCCAGCACCGAGGCGGCCGCGCGCCTGATGGCGCGGACGGTGCGCGAGCGGCTCGGCACCACCTGGGCGCTGGCCGAGACCGGCGCGGCGGGTCCGACCGGCAACCGCTACGGCGACGCGGCGGGGCACTCCTGCTTCGCGGTGGCGGGTGCGGTGGAGACGGCCCGCACCCTCGAGACCGGGCGGAGCGACCGCGAGGCCAACATGTGGGCCTTCACCCGCGCCGCCCTCGAGCTCCTCGACGCCTGCCTCGAGCAGGCCGGAGACCAATCATGAGCGACAAGCCCATCCGCGTCGGCTTCGTGGGAGCCGGCGCCAACACCCGCAAGCACCATCTCCCCAAGCTCAAGGCCCAGCCCGGCGTGGAGCTGGTCGCGGTGGCGAACCGGTCGAAGGAGTCGGGCGATCGGGTCGCCCGCGAGTTCGGCATCGGCCGCGTGCACGACGACTGGCAGGAGATCGTGGAGGCCTCCGACATCGACGCGGTGTGCATCGGTACCTGGCCCTACATGCACAGCGTGATGAGCATCGCGGCGCTGGAGCGGGGCAAGCACGTGCTCTGCGAGGCGCGCATGGCCATGAACGCGCCGGAGGCCCGCCGCATGCTCGAGGCCTCGCGCAAGGCGCCGCACCTGATCGCCCAGCTCGTGCCCGCGCCCCACACCCTCGAGGTCGACACGACCATCCAGACCCTGCTCGGCGAAGGGTTCGTGGGCGAGGTGCTGGCCGTCGAGCTCAACGCCTCCGGCGGCCGCTTCGTCGAGCCGGACGCGCCGATGCACTGGCGGCAGGACATCGGGCTGAGCGGCCACAACATCCTCAACATGGGGATCTGGTACGAGGCGATGATGCGCTGGCTCGGCCCGGCCCAGCGGGTGACCGCGATGAGCAAGGTCGCGGTCCCGCATCGCACAGACGCGGCGGGCGCCTCGCACGAGGTGCGCGTGCCCGATCACGTGGACATCCTCGCCCAGTTCCGCGGCGGGGCGGTCGGCCACCTGCGCTTCAGCTCGGTCACCGGGCTCGCCCCCGCCTCCGAGGCCTGGATCTTCGGCCGCGAGGGCACGCTGCGGCTCGAGGCCGACGCCCTCCGGCTCACCGGCGGCCGCCGCGGCGAGTCGGCCCTGCGCGAGATCCCGGTGCCGCCCAAGACCCGCATCGGGTGGCGGGTGGAGGAGGAGTTCGTCAACGCCATCCGGGGGCGCGAGAAGATCGCGCGCACCTCGTTCGAGGACGGCGTGCGCTACATGGAGTTCACCGACGCGGTCACCCGCAGCGCCACCACCGGGCAGACCGTCGACGTAAAAGACCTCTAACTACTTTCCCCTCTCCCCCCAGGGGAGAGGGCAGGGTGAGGGGCGGTGGTGGAGGCGTCGCTCGCCGCTACCCCAGCCGGTACCAGTAGGCGATCCGGCCGAAGATCGAGTCCCACGAGTTGGGCTCGATCCCGGCCAGGGTGTTGACGGCGGCGTGCAAGACGTTGCGCCAGGTGACCGGGATCACCACCGCGCTCTGCACCACCATGTCGTTCATCTTGATGAAGAGCGCGGCCCGCTTCACCGGGTCCATCTCGTTCTCCGCCTTGCGCCACAGCCGGTCGTACTCCGCGTTGCGCCAGCGGGCGATGTTCCGACCGTTCCACCCGTTCTCCTTGGTCGGGATCTCCCAGGAGACGAACTGGGCCATGAAGAGCTGGGGATCGAGGCCGGTGAACACGGTGTAGGTTTGTAGATCCGCGTGGAAGCGGACGTTGGTGTCCACGTTGCTCACGTCCGACGAGAAGAACACGGAGGCCGGGATGGCCTTCACCTCCATCTCGATCCCGGCCCGGGCCGCGCCCTGCTTGATCACGGTCTGGATCTTCTGCACCGTCGAGTTGGCCGCGGCCTGAAACAGTAGGCGCAGCCGCCGGCCGTCCTTGGCCCGGATCCCGTCGGCGCCCCGGAGGTAGCCGGCCTGCTCCAGCACGTCGTTGGCCTTCTCGATGCTGAACTCCCACGTGCTGTTGGAGGAGCGGAAGCGGTCGGGGGCATTGAGGAAGTTGGCGGCGGTCTGCCCGGTGCGCCCCACCAGGTGCTCCTGGATCGAGGTGCGGTCCACCGTCAGGCTCAGCGCGCTCCGCACCGGCTGCTCGGTCAGCACCGGGTGTGGCGCCTTGAGGCTCGACCACTCGCCGTCGACCTCGCGCCACGGATCGGTCTGGTTGCACTGGATGAAGCTCACCGCGCTGCTCGGGATCGTCATGACCCGGCCCTTGCCGCCCTGCTCGATCCGCCGCAGCACCTCCTCC
>DASZJM010000761.1:0-5883 GCA_035948165.1 Candidatus Methylomirabilota bacterium | reverse complement strand
ACGTGGCCGGCCACGAAGGTCTGCCGTCCCGAGACCACCGTGTAGGGATCGTCCGAGCCGGGCGCGGGGGGCTCCAGATAGGTCGTGCAGTCGTAGACGCGCAGGTCGGGCCGGCCGAGCCGGGCCGCGAGGTCGTCGGTGGAGATCAGGGCGTCGGGGTCGCGCATCCGAGCGGTCTGTGCCATGGCACCCTCCCGGCCGGAGTCTGCCACAACGTGCCTTGACGAGGGTGGGCTTTCGGCGGATCCTCGGGCGCGTTCGACCAACCGCCGCGGGAGCCGACCCGCGAGCCCAGACCACGAGGACCATCATGGGGTGAACCCGATCAACGGAAGAGGAGGCCCTTCATGAAGTTCATGCTCTTCGTGCTGCCCACCGTGCCCGGCACGCTGGAGGATCGCAAGCGCCTCCGCCCCATCGGGCGTAACAACGAGCGGTACCAGCAGATGCTCGACGAGCTGCGCAAGCTGGCCGTGTTCGCCGACGACGCCGGCTTCGACGTCCTCGCCACCACCGAGCACCACTTCCACTCCGAAGGCTACGAGACCTCGGTCGCGCCGCTGCTCATCTACGCCGACCTCGCCGCGCGGACGAAGCGCATCAAGTTCTCCCCGCTCGGCCTCGTGCTGCCGTCGTGGGATCCGATCCGCGCCGCCGAGGAGCTCGCCGTCCTCGACCATCTGACCAAGGGCCGCATCTACGCCGGCTTCGCCCGCGGCTACCAGGACCGGTGGGTGAACGTGCTGGGCCAGCAGTACCACGTGACCGGCGCGCCCATGGACGGCTCGTCGATCGACAACCACAACCGCAGGGTCTACGAGGAGAACGTGAAGGTCATAAAGAAGGCGTGGACCGAGGAGTCGTGGGACTACGACGGCGAGTACTACAAGGTCCCCTTCCCCTACAAGGAGGGCATCCGGCGCTGGCCGGTCGCGGACTGGACGCGGCAGTACGGCGCGCCCGGCGAGATCGACGACGAGGGCGTGGTGCGCAAGATCTCGGTGGTGCCGAGGCCCTACCAGGACCCGCACCCGCCGATGTTCCAGCCGTTCTCGGTGAGCGAGACCACCATCCGCTACACCGCGGCCTCCAGCATCGTGCCGTGGATCCTGGTGGCCCATCCGCCCGACTTCCAGCGCCTCTGCACGGTCTACAAGGACGTCGCGGCGGAGAACGGGCGCCGCCTCGGCCTCGGCGAGAGCGTGGGCGCCTTCCGCGCGGTGCACTTCGGCAAGACCGAGCAGGAGGCGGTGGCGCTGCTGCGCGACACCAACTTCGCGGGCTTCCAGCACTACTTCGGCGGCTTCGGCTTCTGGGAGGCGTTCCGCACTCCCGAGGACGCTGCGAAGTACCCGCTCGACCCGTACACGCCGCTGCCCCCCGCTGAATGGACAGTTGAGCGAATGCGGACAGTCAAGTACGCGCTGGCCGGCACCGTCGATCAGGTCAAGCGGGAGATCGACGCGCTCCAGAAGATCGGCGGCCAGGGCGATCTCGAATGGTTCGGCTGGTTCTTCGACCAGGGCTTCATGCCCTGGGAGGAGGAGGAGCGCCAGATCGAGCTCTTCGCCAAGCACATCATCCCCGCGTTCCGGTAGGCACGCGGGTATGGTACGGTCCGGTGGCCATGATCATCGATTGCGACGGGCACATCCTGGAACCGCCCGATCTGTGGGAGAAGCATCTCGAGGAGCGGTACCGTAGCCGCGCCCTCCGGATCCGGGTGGGCGACGACGGCTACGAGTATCTCGAGATCGACGGCCGGCGCGCCACACTGCCACGCCCGGGCCAGCTCGGCACACTGGGCGGCATGGGCAAGCGGGTGGACGAGGCGCGCCGGCTGCGCGAGCGGGCCATGAGCGGTGAGGTCCGCCCGGAAGAGATGCGCGGGATCCGGCCGGGGCCCGAGCAGACCTACCGGCGGGGCGCCGCGTTCGGCACCATGGACATGGCCGAGCGCGTGCAGCTCCTCGATCGCGAGGGCATGGCCCGGGCGGTCCTCTACCCGACGCTCGGGCTGCTATGGGAGGCCGAGCTGATGGACGCGGAACTGTCCTCCGCGTACTGCCGCGCGTACAACCGCTGGATCGCCGATTTCTGCCGCGACTCCGACGGTCGCCTGGTGCCCATCGCGCATCTCTCGCTGGGTGACCCGGCCGAGGCGGCGCGAGAGCTGGAGCGCGCGGTGCGCGACGGCTGCCGCGGGGCCTTCGTGTGCCCGTTCACGATCACCCGCGTTCCCCACGGCGACCCCACGCACGACGCGGTCTTCGCGACCGCCCAGGATCTCGACGTGCCCCTCGCCATCCACCCCACCTTCGAGCCGCCCGCCTGGAACGTGCATCACCGCTACGACAAGTTCGGGTGGGCGGTATGGTATTTCGATCTCTTCGCGGGCCACGGGGTACAGCAGGCCTTCGCGACCTTCTTCCAGCTCGGAGTCTTCGATCGCTTCCCTCGCCTGCGGGTGGTGGTGCTCGAATCCCAGGCCGGCTGGATCGGCAACTTCCTGGATCGCGCCGACGCCATCTTCGGCGGCACCACCCTCGGAGCCACGGTTCGGCTCGCCGAGAAGCCGTCGTTCTACTTCAAGCGCCAGTGCTACATCTCCGCCGATCCGGACGAGCGGACGATTCCCGCCATGATGCAGCTGGTCGGAGAGGACAAGTTCTTCTGGGCCAGTGACTATCCGCATCCCGATCATCCCGGCAACTACCTCGAGGAGCTGCGCGAGATGGTGGCGCCGATGCCGGAGCCGGCCCGCCGCGCGATCCTGGGTGAGAACGTGGCCCGGGCGTACAAGCTCACTTGATGACCAGGAGACCAGAGGAGGCCCCGCGATGAAGGACGGCTTCAAGGTCATGGACTCGGATCTCCACACGATGGAGCCCGACGGCCTCTGGGAGCGGTATCTCGCCGAGCCGTTCAAGCGGTTCGCGCCCCGGTTCCTGCGCTCCAGCGCCAACTCGCCCAACCAGCCGGTGATCCAGATCGGCGATCTCGAGCTCGGCGAGATGTCCAAGCGGGCGCGCACCGGCGCGGTGGGCAAGGACCTCCACCGGCGCACGTTCGAGCGGTCGCCGCACTACGAGGTCGCCCACGCGCGGGGCTACGACGCCGCGTCCCACATCCAGGCGATGGACATCGAGGGCATCGACGTGGCGGTCCTCTACGGCACGCGCGGGCGCCAGGTGCTGATGCACGACGAACTCGACCCCGCGCTCGCGACCGCGCTCGCCCGCGCGCACAACGACTGGACGTACGACTACTGCCAGCACGAGCCGGCGCGTCTCAAGTTCGCGGCCCAGGTGGCGTTCCACGACGTGCCCGGCGCGATCGCGGAGGCCCGGCGCGCGGTGCGCCGGCTCGGCGCGGTGGCGGTCGTCGGCAACCCCAACCCGATCAACGGCCGCCACGTCCACGACCCGGAGATGGAGCCGCTCTGGGCCGCCATCGAGGAGCTGGGCGTGCCGGTCGGCTTCCATCCCACCGGGCAGTCTTCGCTGCGCGACGACATCGCGCGCCGCTACCTCGACACCCCGAACGGCCGTGTGATCGGAGTGGCCGGCCGCAACCCGGTGGAGCTCATGATGGCCTTCGGCAGCATGGCCGCGGGCGGCGTCCTCGAGCGGCATCCGGGCCTGCGCTGCGCGTTCCTCGAGGGCACCTGCGGCTGGCTCCCCTGGTATCTCTGGCGCCTGGACGAGGCGTGGGAGAAGTTCGGCCCCGGCTCGGAGATCCAGATCGCCCACACCCCCAGCCAGTACTTCTTCCGCCAGTGCGTCGTGGCCACCGACGCCGACGAGAAGCCGCTCCGCCAGGTCATCGAGGCGATCGGCGACGACAACATCGTGGTCTCGACCGACTATCCCCACTCGGACGGGCTCTTCCCGAAGGCGATCGAGGAGTTCGTGCACCTGGAAGGCGTCACTCCCAAGTCGAAGGCGAAGATCCTCTGGGACAACTGCGCGCGCCTCTACAACCTGGGCGGCACCGCCTAGCGGCCGCGATCCCATGCCCACCGACGCCCCGAGCTCCACCGTGACCGCGCGCGGGGCCAAGCTCGTCGGCGTCGACGTGGGCGGCACCTTCACCGACCTCGTGCTCGTCGACGAGGCCACCGGTCTGGTGCGCGTGGCCAAGGTCCCCACCACCGTGGCCAACCAAGCCGGCGGGGTGCAGGCGGCCCTGGCCGGCGCGGCGGTGGGCGCGGCCGACGTGGGGGTGATCGTCCACGGAACGACCACCGCCACCAACGCGCTGCTCGAGCGCAAGGGCGCGCGCACCGGGCTCATCACCACGCGCGGCTTCCGCGACGTGCTGGAGCTGGGCCGGCGCACGCGGCCGACGCCCTACGGCCTCAAGGGCACCTTCGAGGCGCTGATCCCGCGCGACCTCCGCCTCGAGGTGGACGAGCGGGTGGACGCCGAGGGTCTGGTGGTCACGCCGCTGGCCGTCGACCAGGTGCGCGAGGCGGTCCTCCGGCTCCGGGCGAAGGGCGTCGAGGCCCTCGTGATCCACTTCATGCACTCCTATCTGAACGACGCCCACGAGCGGCTGGCCCGGGGGATCGCGGCTCCGCTGTGGCCCAACGCCTACATCACCGCCGGCGCGGAGCTGCTACCCGAGTACCGCGAGTTCGAGCGGGGCACGACGGCGGCCATCAACGGCTTCGTGCAGCCGGTCATCGACCGCTACCTGCGAACGCTGGCCGCCGATCTGGCGCGCCAGGGCTACCGGCGCGAGCTACTCATCATGCAGGGCAACGGCGGGACGATGTCGGTGGACGTGGCCGGCCGGCACGCGGTGAGCACGCTCATGTCGGGTCCCGCCGCCGGCGTGAAGGCGGCCGCCTATACCGCGCTGGCCGCCGGGCACCGCAACATCATCAGCTGCGACATGGGCGGGACCAGCTTCGACGTCGGCGTGATCCGCGACGGCCGGCCCGCGCTCACCGCGGACAAGGAGATGGGCTACGGCCTGCCCGTCCGCGTGCCCATGATCGACATCCACACCATCGGCGCGGGCGGCGGCTCGATCGCGCGCGTGAACTCGGCCGGCATCCTGCAGGTGGGGCCCGAGAGCGCGGGGGCCGATCCGGGCTCGATCTGCTACGGGCGCGGCGGCGAGGAGCCCACCGTCACCGACGCCAACCTGCTGCTCGGGCGCCTGAACCCGGCCGGGCTGCTCGGCGTCGAGCAAGCCGCCGGGCTCGATCGCATCCGCGAGATCTTCGACAAGAAGATCGGCGCCCACCTGGGGCTCGGCCCGGAGGAGGTGGCCAGTGCGATCGTGCGCGTGGCCAACGACAAGATGGCCGGCGCCATCCGCCTGGTCTCGCTCCAGCGCGGCCACGACCCGCGCGACTTCGTGCTCTTCGCCTTCGGCGGCGCCGGCCCGCTGCACGCGGTTGCCCTGGCCCGCGAGCTGGCGATCCCGCGGGTGCTGGTGCCGGCCCGCCCCGGCATCACCTCGGCGCTCGGCTGCCTGGTGGCCGACGTGCGCCACGACTTCGTGAAGACGATCAACCAGGGCGTGCTGCGCATGGACGTGGGCGAGGCGCACCGGATCCTGGCCGCCCAGGTGGACGAGGGGCGCCGCATGCTGGCCTCCGAGGGCGTCGAGGTCGAGACCGTCTCCGTCCAGCACGAGGCGGACATGCAGTTCGTCGGGCAGACCCACGTGCTGACCGTGCCGGTCGAGCGGACCGACTTCGCGCGCGAGGATCTGATGCGCGCCTTCGAGGCCGCCTACTGGGAGCGCTTCGAGGTGGAGCTGCGCGAGCTGCGCGCCCAGGTCGTGAGCCTGCGCACCGCGGTGATCGGCCGGCGCCGCCCGGTGTCGCTCCAGGGCTTGATCACGCTGGAGCCGACGGTGGGCGGC
>DASZJM010000760.1:0-7994 GCA_035948165.1 Candidatus Methylomirabilota bacterium | reverse complement strand
CGAGACCGGCCAGCTGCTCGCCGGCAGCTACATGGACTACCTGCTGCCCACCGCCACCGACGTGCCGACCATGGTGATCGACCATCTCGAGACGCCGTCGCCGCTGAACCCGCTCGGGCTCAAGGGCGTGGGCGAGTCGGGGGCGCTGCCGGTCCCCGCCGTCCTCGCCTCCGCGATCGAGGACGCGGTCGGGCCCGCGGGCGGCCGCGTCACCCGCATGCCGCTCGGGCCCGCGCGACTGATGGAGCTGCTGCCGCCGGTGCTGTCGGGAGACGAGGGAACCGGGCGCGACCGGGCGACCTGACCCTACCCCACTCGAGGGCCAGCTCCCGCGCCGCCGGGCGCCTGTCTGGAGCCGAACACTTGCCGCGTGACACTGTCCTCGAGCGATCGAGGGGGGCGGCCCGCCCGGAGCACTTCGGGCTTTTGAATGTCGCTACTTGGGCGGCCCTCGTACGTGGCACCCGGCTTGCCCGTGGATCGGGGCAGAGCCACCCTTGCACCCGTCACGACGCCCACGCCACCGCAACCACCCCCGGCCGCCCCGATGCGTGCGGCCGGCCCGCCCCGGCCGCCATCTGATCGTCAACGCCGACGACCTCGGCGCCGACGACGGGACCACCCGGGGCATCATCGAGGCCCACGAGCGAGGAATCGTGACCAGCGCGAGCCTCATGGTCGACATGCCGGGCGCGCGCGCGGCGGCGCGGATGGCGCGCGAGCATCCGCGGCTGGGCGTCGGCCTGCACGTGAACTTCACCGCGGGCCCGCGCGCGATCGATCCCGGCGACCTCCGGGCGCAGCAGCGGGAGCTCGAACGTCAGATCGATCTCTTCAGCGACCTGACCGGGGCACTCCCGACGCACATCGACTCGCATCATCACGTGCATCGGAGGGCGGAGGTGGCGTCGCTGTTCGTCGAGGTGGCCCGGGATCGCGGCATCCCGCTCCGGGGCTTCTGCGGGATCACCTACGTCGGCAACTTCTACGGCCAGTGGGAGCACGGCACGACGGACCTGCGGCACATCAGCCCCGACTATCTCATCGCCCTCCTGCGGAGCATCGCGCCCGGCTTCTCGGAGCTCGCCTGCCATCCCGGCGACCGGGACGCCCGGTTCGATCCGGTCTACGACTGGCAGCGGCAGGTCGAGCTCGAGTCCCTCACCGATCCGCGGGTGAGCGCGGCGGCAGCGCAAGAGGGAATCCGGCTCGTCGACTACCGGGAGTACCGCCGGCTCGCCCCCGCCGCGGGCGCCCGCCTCCCCCGCTACTCGACGACCTGACGCCGGTCCACCACCCGGACCGCCTTGCCCGGCGGCCGTGGCAGCGTGCCCGGCGCGAGCAGCGTGATCTCCGGGCTCAGGTTCAGCACCTCGCGGAGCTCCTGGCGGAGCCGCGGCAGCCCGGTCTCGGCAAAGCCCTCGCCCGCCTCGACCAGCAGCGCCAGCCGGTCGCTGCCGCCGGGCGCGCGATCGAGCACGATCTGGTACTCGTGGCCGACGCCGGGCTGCTTCAGCAGCAGCGACTCGATCTGCCGCGGATAGAAGTTCACGCCCCGGAAGATCACCATGTCGTCGGTGCGGCCGCGCAGCCGGTCCAGGCGCAGGTGGGTGCGCCCGCACGCGCAGGGGCCCCGGCTCACCACCCGGGTGAGGTCGCGGGTGCGGTAGCGGATCAGCGGCAGCCCCTCGCGCGTGAGCGTGCTCACCACGAGCTCGCCCTCCTCCCCGTCCGCGCGCGGGCGCCCGGTCTCGGGATCCACCACCTCGCAGAAGTAGTGGTCCTGCCACACGTGGATCCCGGCGCGGGCGGCGCAGTCGATGCCGAGGCCGGGGCCGCCGGTCTCGGTCATGCCGAGGATGTCGAAGGTGGTCATCGACAGCTCACGCTCGATGAGCCGTCGCAGGTCGTCGGACCACATCTCGGAGCCCAGGATGGCCACCCGCAGCCGGAGGGCGCCGAGGTCGAAGCGCTCCTCGCGCGCCACCTCCAGGATGCGCAGCGGGTAGGTCGCGATGCCGGCCAGCACGGTGGTCCCGAGGTCGCGCATGAGCTGGAGCTGGAGCGACGTGCGGCCCGCGCCGATCGGCACCACCGTCGCGCCGATCCGCTCGGCCCCGTAGTGGAAGCCGAAGCCGCCGGTGAAGAGCCCGAACGACGGGGTGATCTGGATCACGTCGCGCGCGCCAACCCCCGCCGCCGCGTAGCAGCGCGCCATCACCGTGCCCCACTGCTCCACGTCGGCCCGGGTGAACGGGTTGACCACCGGGTTGCCGGTAGTGCCCGAGGACATGTGCACGCGCGCGATGCGCTCCGGGTCGGCGCCGGCGAGGCCGAAGGGATAGGCGTCGCGCAGGTCGTCCTTGGTGAGAAACGGCAGCCGCGCCCAGTCCGCCGGCCCGCGGATGTCGCCGGGCGCCGCGTCGCCGAGCCGACGCCGCCATGCCGGCCGCGTCAGGACGTGGCCGAGGGTCCGGCGCAGGCCGTCGAGGGTCTGCCGCTCCAGCGCCTCGCGCGGCCGGGACTCGGCCTCCGGCTCCCACATCGGCGCGCTCCGGAGGCGACGGGCCCGCCTACCGCGCGGTGGCCATCCGGGCGACCTGCGTGGCGCGCCACTCGTCGCGGGACATGAATCCGGGCCGGTTGCGGCAGAGGGCCTCGGTCTCCCGCTCGATGACCTCGGCCGGCGCCTCGATGTCGAAGGGCTCCACCACCGGCTGCGGGGTGTGCCACGGCGTGTCGACGAAGACCTCGACCCGGTTGCCCTCCGGATCCGCGAAGTAGACCGACCACGCGTTGCCGTGGGTCACCACGCGGAACTGCTTGGTCCCCTCCTCGCGGGCGCGCGCGTGCATGGCCTTCAGGTCGGCGAGGGTGGGCAGCTTGAACGAGATCTGGTTCACCACGTTGAACTCGACCCCGGGCGGGCGCCCGGTGGCCAGCACGATCTGGTGGTGCTCGTCCGGGTCGCGCGAGAGGAAAACCAGGTCGGAGCCGCCGGGCACCCGCCCGCGGTCGCTCACCAGGAGCCCGAGCACGCGGGTGTAGAAATCCTCCATCCGGGCGAGGTCGGTCACGTAGATCCCGAAGTGGCTGAACGAGACGGATGGCGATGTCGTCATGGCGCTGCCTCCGCGCGGAATGTGGTCCTCGTCGCGGATGATAGCACGCCGAAACCGGCCTATAATGAGCGCGACAAGGAGGAGCGCGGCATGGGCGCCACCCAGAAGTACGTCGTGATCGACCCCGCCACCGGCAAGATCGACCGCCGCATCTTCAGCGAGCAGGCGGTCTACGACGACGAGATGGAGAAGATCTTCGGGCGCGCCTGGCTCATGATCGGGCACGAGAGCCTGGTCCCCCGCCCAGACGACTTCTTCCACACCTACATGGGGGAGGACCCGGTCATCCTGACCCGCGACGGGCAGGGCCGGCTGCACGCGCTGCTCAACATGTGCCGGCACCGCGGCAACCGGGTGGTGCGCTGCGACGACGGCAACGCCAACCGCTTCATGTGCACCTACCACGGGTGGACCTACAAGAACGACGGCACGCTCGATCACGTCCCGGGCAAGGCCGAGGCCTACTACGACGCGCTCGATCGGGACTCGCTCGGCCTGGTCCAGGCCCGGGTGGAGACCTACGCCGGGATCGTGTTCGCGACCTGGGCCAAGGACGCCCCGAGCCTCGAGGCCTACCTGGGCGACGCCCGCTGGTACCTCGACACCGTGTTCAACCGGCGCGACGGCGGCATGCAGGCCCTGGGTCCGATGAAGTGGCTCGAGCCGGTCAACTGGAAGACGATGGTGGACAACTGCTCGGACAATTACCACGTGCCGACCACTCACCTCTCCAGCGCCCGCGTGCAGACCAAGTTCCTCGGCCGCCCCCGGCTCTCGCACAAGGACCAGTTCGAGAGCCCGAACAAGCACGCCTTCGTCAACGGCCACTCGATCACTTTCCGCGACGCGGACGACAACGTGCCGCGCTACGTGCACGGTATCTCGGCCGAAACCGCCGAGATGTTCCAGGAGTACCACGACGCCACGATGCCCGAGGTCGAGCGGCGGCTCGGCACCCTGCGCGCGCGCCGGGTGCAGCTCGGTAACCACTCCATCTTCCCCAACGGGATCCTCGGCCTGCGCCTCGCGCTGCCCCGCGGTCCGCTCCGGACCGAGTTCTGGCACTTCGTGCTGCTCGACAAGGGGGCGCCGGAGGCCCTCAAGCGGGCGATCCGCGTCGGGAGCCAGGCCAACAACGGCGCCGCCGGCATGTTCGAGCAGGACGACGTCGACAACTGGCGCCAGGTGACGGCGGCGAGCGCGAGCCGCCTCGGCCGCCGGTACCCGCAAGACCTGTCGATGGGCCTGGGCCACGCGGGACCGCATCCGGACTACCCGGGGCTCGTCTCCGAGCGCTACATCTCGGAGAACAACCAGCGCCTCTTCTATCAGCGCTGGGAGGAGTTCATGAACGCGGAGAGCTGGGCCGACATCCCGCTCGACCCGATCAAGGCCCGCTTCGAGGGCACCGCGACCTTGAGAGGCTAGCCGCCTGAAGAAGAAGCGCTCGCGCCCCAAGGTCGGCCCCGCGCGACGGCCCTCCGCCCGCGCGGCCACGCTCACGTCCGCGCAGGCCCTGTGGCTCGAGCTGATGCCGTTCTACATCCGCGAGGCCTGGCTGCTCGACGAGCGGAAGCTCGAGGAGTGGCTCGACCTCTTCACCGACGACGTCCTCTACTTCATGCCCCGCCGCAAGAACGTTCCGCGCCGGGAGGCTCATCGCGAGCTGACGCCGCTCGGCGACCTGGCAATCCTCGAGGAGGACAAGCGCTACCTCCAGATGCGGGTGGCCCGTCTCGACACCGGGATGGCCTGGGCCGAGGACCCGCCGTCGCGCACCCGCCACCTGGTGGGTAACCTCGAGGTGACGCCGCTGGCCCGGGGTGAGGTGCAGGCCCGGACCGCGTTCCTGGTCTATCGCTCGCATCTGGAGACCGACCACCAGATCCTCTCCGGATGCCGCGAGGACGTGCTGCGGCGGGTCGACGGCGCGTGGAAGATCGCCCGGCGCACCATCGTGCTCGACGCCAACGTGCTGCTGGACAAGAACCTGAGCGTCTTCCTCTAGCCGCCGCGCCGGCCCATCGCGCGCCGGACGGCCCTCACCACACGAACGGGATCAGCCGGTAGCGTACCCGCCGTCGGTACTCCTCGTAGCCGGTCAGCTCACGGGTGAGCAGCGCCTCCTCGTCGAGACTCCGGACCGCGAGCAGCCCCGTGAGCGCCAGCCCCACGACCAGCGCCGAGGCCGCGCTGGTCACGAGCGGGCCGCCCACGAACATGAGGGTGCCCCCGAGGTACATCGGGTGGCGCACCCAGCCGTACACCCCGGTCGTGATCACGCGGTGCCCCCGCTCGGTCTGCACGCGCACCAGCGCCGATCCGAAGGGGTTGTCGGCGAAGGCGCGGAAGAGAAGGAACCACGAGAGGATCAGGAAGAGCTCGCCGACGAGCCGCACCGCGAGCGGGAGCGCCGGCGTCCAGTGGAAGCGGCGGGCGTCGAGGGGCATCAGCGCGATCCAGGCGACGAAGCCCACCATCACGAGGTAGATGATGCGCCGGTCTCGGCGGCTCTGACCGCCGGTGCCGGGCATGCGATAGCGCTCGGCGAGCAGGCCGGGATCCCGATAGGCCAGCCACGCGATCGTGCTGGCGCTCACCGCCACGAACCAGCCGCCCACGATCCAGCCCGGGAGCCAGCGCCAGTCGCCGGCCAGGACCAGCATCAGCGCCGGCCAGAACAGCAGGTGGACCGCGGTGAAGAGGATCCGACCGGGCGACACGCGACCGCCTCAGTACCCGCGCAGGAAGGCCAGCACCTGCGCGGCCCACTCGGCCGGCTTCTCGAAGGGGGGCCAGTGCCCGCAGTTGTTCAGTAGCACGAGGCGCGAGTCCGCGATGTGGTTCAGGATCGCGATGCTGACCTCGAAGGCGACCATGCGGTCGTAGCGCCCGTGGATCAGCAGCACCGGCGCCTGGATGGAGGCGAGGTCGGGCGTGTAATCGTGCGGCGTGCTGACCGACTGCCGGCGCGCCTCCATGAACTCGGGCGACCACGTGTGCGCGCGGTAGATGTAGTCCACCAGCTCGTCGGTCACCAGCGCCTCGTCGTCGATGTGCACCCGCAGGTAGCGCCGGATGTTCTCGCGGCTCGGGTCGTCCAGCGCCTGGCGGGTGGCGCGGCTGCCCTCCGACGGGCGATTGGCCATGAGGTAGCGATCGCCGCCGGTACCGATGTGCGAGCCGCCCATGACGAAATTCCGCACCCGGCCCGGGTAGCTGATCGCCGCCACCATCGACGACTGGCCGCCCTGGGAGCTGCCGACCCAGTGAGCCCGCTCGATGCCGAGGGCGTCCAGCAGCCCCACCGCGGTGCGCGCCTGGACCGCGTGCACGCCCTCGCGATAGACGATGGGCCCGGTCTTGCTGAAGTTCGGCAGGTCCATGAGGATGCACCGAAAGTGCGGCGCGAGCGCGCCGATCGCACGGTGGAAGGTGATCCACGCGGTGGTGCCGGGTCCGTAGGAATGCAGGAACAGCACCGGCTCCCCGGCGCCGAGGTCGTGGTAGTGCACGGTCATGCCTCCGACCTGAATCCGCCGGCTGGTGCCCTCCTCGGTGAGCCCATTCGACGCGACGAACGGCATAGGTTCCTCCCTCGACTCAGGGACCGACCGGCTCGGCCAGCCCCAGATAGGCGGCGCGGATGCGCGGATCGGCGGCCAGCGCGGCCGCCGGCCCGCTGACCACGACACGCCCGGTCTCGAGCACGTAGGCCCGGGCGGCCAGGGCCAGCGCCCGCCGCGCGTTCTGCTCGACGAGCAGGATGGTGGTGCCCTCGGCGTTCAGCCGCGCGATGACCGCGAAGATCTCGCGGGCCAGCCGCGGCGAGAGGCCGAGCGACGGCTCGTCGAGGAGCAGCAGGCGGGGCCGGATCATCAGGGCCCGCGCGATCGCGAGCATCTGCTGCTCGCCCCCCGACAGCGTCCCGGCCGGCTGGCGGGCCCGCTGGCCGAGCAGGGGGAAGAGGGCGAAGGCGCGCTCGATCCCCTCCGCCACCGCGGCGGAGGTGGCGGTGTGCCCTCCCACCAGCAGGTTCTCGCGCACCGTGAACTCGGGGAAGATCTCGCGGCCCTCGGGCACGTGGCCGATGCCGCTCGCGACGATCGCGTCGGCCGGCGCGCGCGAGATGTCGCGGCCGTCGAGCATGACGCGCCCGGCGCTCGGCCGGACCAGCCCGGAGATCGCGCGCAGGGTGGTGCTCTTGCCGCTGCCGTTGGCGCCGAGCAGCGTGACGATCTCCCCGGCGGAGACGGTCAGCGACACGCCGTCGAGCGCGCGGCGCTTGCCGTAGGACACCGAGACTCCCTCGAGGACCAGCAGATCACTCACGGCGGCTCACGCCTCGTCGCCCAGGTAGGCCGCGACGACGGCCGGATCCCGGCTCACCTCGGCGGGCGTGCCCTCGGCGAGCCGGCGTCCGTGCTGCAGGACCGCGACGCGGTCGGACACGCCCATCACCAGCTCCATGTTGTGCTCCACGAGCAGGATCGTGAGGCGGTCCTCGGCGCGCAGGCTCGTGATCAAGCGCATCAGCTCCCGGGTCTCGGTGGGGTTGAGCCCGCCCGCCGGCTCGTCCAGCAAGAGCAGACGGGGCTCGAGCGCGAGCGCCCGCGCCAGCTCCACCCGCTTCTGAAGGCCGAGGGGCAGCCCCGCCGCGTCGCGGTCGGCCGCGTCGCCCAGGCCTACCCGAGCGAGCAACGCCCGCGCCCGCTCGCGCGCACTCCGCTCCTCCCGGCGCACCCCGGGCAGGCCGAGCGCGGCCGCGACCACGTGACCGCGCAACCGCGCGTGGGCGCCGATCAGCACGTTGTCGAGGGCGGAGAGGCCGCGGAACACCTCGGTGTTCTGGAAGGTCCGCGCCACCCCGAG
>DASZJM010000759.1:0-3256 GCA_035948165.1 Candidatus Methylomirabilota bacterium | reverse complement strand
TCACCGTCTCGGCCATCGCCGATCCGCCGCAGGTGCCGGGCGGCGCGCTCAACGTGTTCGGCGAGATCCTCGAGCTGGACGAGACCAACAACAGCGCGGTCCAGAACTGCACGGTGCCGGGCTAGCCCGGCGGAGCCTCACGGGAACTCGGCGCGCAGCGCGGGCATGACGTCCAGCGCGAAGCGCTCCATGCTGCGCATCGTGAGATCGTGCGGCATGCTGCCCACCTGGAAGATGCCCTAGATGATGCCGCAGCCCGCCGCCTTGATGCCCTCGCGGAGCTTCTGTCGCACCGTCTCCGCGCTGCCCACGATGGCGTAGGTCCCCTCCTCCGCCTCCTGCCACGAGGAGAGCAGCGAGATGAACTTGCGCTTGACGTGGCTCGGGCGGAGCTGCGACTCGACCGAGGTGTGGCCGGGCGGGAACATGTACTCGCGCGGCAGGCGCAGCCCCTTCTTGGCCAGGTACCAGAAGTGGGGCTCGAACTCCTCGCGCGCCTGCCGATCGGTCTCCCCCACGTAGATCATGGCCGGCCAGCCGATCTGAGCGGGGGGCACGTCGTAGCCGCAATGGGTCGCTGCGTACTCGCGGAGCATGTCGAAGTGCTCCTTCATGACGTCGAACTGCGAGTAGGGCAGCGCGATCCACGGATAGCGCCGCTCGGCCACGAAACGGATGGTCTCCATGCTGCCCGAGCCGGGGATCCAGATCGGCGGGTGGGGTTGCTGGATCGGCCGGGGCCAGACGTTCACCCAGCGGAAGTCGTAGTGCTTGCCCTCGAAGTGGAACGGGCCGGGCTCGGTCCACGCGCGCACGATCAGCTCGTGGGCCTCGCGGTAGCGCTCGCGGATGAAGGTGGGGTTGATCTCGTAGGTGAAGGCCTCGACCCCGAGCCCCACCACCATGCCGGTGATCAGGCGGCCGTTGGACAGCACGTCGAGCATGGCCAGCTCCTCGGCCACCCGCTGGGGATGATCGTAGAGCGGCAGCGCGTTGCCGAGGACCAGGACCTTGATGCGGCTCGTGCGCTGGATCAGCGAGGCGGCCATGATGTTCGGCGACGGCATCAGGCCGTAGGCGTTCTGGTGATGCTCGTTGACCCCGATCACGTCGAAGCCGAGCCGCTCCGCCGCGACCAGCTGGTCGAGGTACTCGTTGTAGAGGGCGTGCCCGCGGGACGGGTCGTAGAGCGTGTTGGGCAGGTCGAGCCACGCGGAGTCGTGGCGCTGCTCGAAATCGGCGGGCAGGTACGGCCACGGCATCAGGTGGAAGCAGACGAATTGCATGGCGGCCTCCTCGGGCGTCAGGTCTGCAGGAAGTCGAGCACGAGGCGCGCGAAGCGCTCGGGCTGTTCGAAGGGCGGCAGGTGCCCGCAGCGGTCCAGGGTCTCGAGCCGCGCGCCCGGGATACCGCGCCGGTAGGCCTCCCCGAGCGGTAGCGGCAGCAGCCGGTCCTCGGCGCCCCACACCACCAGGGTGGGCGCCTTGATCCGGCCGAGCCGGCTCGTGAGCTTGCGAAACGGCACCGCGGTGTTCCACAGCAGGCGGGCGGCGGCTTCACGCCCGCGCAGGGCGGCCTCGAGCCGCTCGGGCGGCGGCACGTCCGGCACGAGCTGGCGCGCCAGCGGCGACGCGGGATCGGCGAACAGGAGCTCGCGGGCCCGCGCGGGGCCGGCCATGAAGAGGTCCGGCCGCTCCACGCCGGGCACGCGGGTGCCCGCCGCGTCGGCCAGCACGAGGCGGCCGACCCGGTCCGGATGCCGCAGCGCCAGCTCGGCGGCGAGCCAGCCGCCGAGCGAGAGCCCGACCACGTCGGCGCGCGCGAGCCCGAGCGCGTCCATCACGTCGAGGGTGTGGAAGACCAGGTCGTCCATCCCCTCGATCTCCTCGAAACCCTCGGAGGCGCCGAAGCCCGGGTGCACCGGCACGTGCACGCGGTGCCGCGCCGCGAGCAGGTCGTGTACCGGCATCCACCAGTAGACGCCGGCTCCGTGCAGGTAGAGGAGCGGGGCGCCGGTCCCCCCCGCGAAGACCTGGATCGCCTTGCCGCCCACCTTCACGGTCGTCTCCGAGCCCGCCATGCGATGACTCCTCCGGGACAGTCAGGTGGCCCGGGCGAACAGGCGCGTGAGGCCCTGCGGGAAGCACATCACGCAGGCCACGTAGAGCGCGCCCAGGACGACCAGCCAGTTGTCGGTGTAGGTGGAGAGGATCTCGCGCAGGCCGATGGCGATGACCGCGCCCACCAGCGAGCCGTAGAGGGTGCCCATCCCGCCCAGCAGCGCGATCACCACCACCTCGCCCGAGAGCGCGAAGAAGAGCAGCTCCGGGGAGACGAAGTTCTGGTAGATCGCGAAGAGGGCCCCGGCCAGGCCGGCGAGCGCCCCCGAGAACACCAGCGCCACCCGCCGGTGCCGGGTGACGTCGATGCCGATCGCGCGTGCCCGCTCCTCGCTCTCGCGCACCGCGATCAGCGCCTGGCCGAAGGGCGAGGTCACGATGCGCCGGGCGAGCCAGAAGCCGAGCGCGACGAAGCCGAGGGCCAGCCAGTACATGTGGCGCTTGTCGGAGAGATCGAGGGCGAGCGCGCCCCATCCCACCCGCGGCCGGCCCGCGCCCGGGAGCCCGTCGCTGCCCCCGGTGACCGCGACCCACTTGATCGCCACCTCGTAGAGAAGCTGGGCGAACGCGAACGTGAGCATCGCCATGTAGACCCCGCGGGAGTGAATCGCGAAGTAACCGACCACCACCGCGAGGAGCGCGGCCGCCGCGATCGCCAGCGCCAGCGCGGCCCAGAGCGAGAAGGCCACGTGGCGCAAGGCCAGCGCGGCCGCGTAAGCGCCGATGCCGAAGAACCCGGCGTGACCGAACGAGACGAGCCCGCCGAAGCCCAGCGCCAGGTCGAGACCCGCCGCGAACAGGGCGAAGATCAGGATCCAGGTGAGCAGGTTCAGGTAGTACGCGGAGTAGAGGCGCCCGACGCCGAGCGGCGCCAGCACCAGGGCCGCCCCGATCACCACCGCCGGCCACCGGGTCATCGGCGCTCGGCGGCCCCGAAGAGGCCGCTCGGCCGCAGCACCAGCACCACCGCCATGACCAGGAACACCAGCGGGGTATGGAACGCGGGCAGGAGCGCGACTCCGAAGGACTGGACCTGGCCGAGCAGCAGCGAGCCCACGATGGCGCCGGTGAAGCTGCCGAGCCCGCCGATGACGATGGCGATGAAGGCGTCGAGCACGATCCCCGCCCCCATCTGG
>DASZJM010000758.1:0-18764 GCA_035948165.1 Candidatus Methylomirabilota bacterium | reverse complement strand
CGCTCCATGACGGCGCCGAAGTCCGGCTCCACCGCCCCCGCCACTCGCACGCCGAGGGAAGCGGCCGCGCGCACCTCGCCCACCACCCGCGAGGAGCGGATGACGCACTTGGACGGCACGCAGCCGACGATGAGACAGTCGCCGCCCAGCAGGTGCCGCTCGATCAGCGCCACCCGCGCGCCCAGCCCGGCCGCTCCCGCCGCGGTGACGAGGCCGGCGGTGCCCGCGCCGATCACCACCAGGTTGTAACGGGGCGCCGGCGTCGGCGGCCGCCAGTCGGGCGGGCGCACCTGGGCGATCAGCTCGGCGTTGTAGACGTCGCGGGGAAGAACTTCCATCGTTGGCGGCATCATGGTCCTCAGGATTCTCCGCGCGAGTGCTCCGGGGAGGGCAGGTCGGCTATCCGTTCTTGCACGTCATGCCCGTCTGCACGCACGTCATGCAGGCTGGATGGTAGAGGGGGGCGTCCGCGAAGGACTCCTTGAGCGTTCCCTCCGTCAGCCGCGCTCCCGGCAGCCCCGCGAGGATGGGGCAGGCATAGACGCCACCGTGTCCGACCACGCGCGACTCGGAGCACTGGAGGAGGCCGCGATCGAAGCCGGCGAGATCCGCCTCGGTCAGCCGCGGATCGCCCTCCCGTCCAAGACGACCCAGGGCGAAGACGGGCAGGATCTTCACCCGCGGCTTCTCGACGCCATGCGCCATGAGAAAGACGCGGAAGCGCTCGTACATCCCTTCCCCCGCGGGCGCCGCGCTCGCGATCGCGGTCGCGGTCACGATGGGGAGGAGGCCACGATCGCTCAGCATGACGATGGCCGCCACCGCCTTGGAAAAGGAGCCGGCGCCGCGCACGCGGTCGTTCGTCTCCGGGTCGGTGTCGTCGAGGCTGACCCGGACCTCGAGCGAGTAGGAGGCGCGGCGGGCGAGGGCGGCGAGGCCATCGGCCATGGCCTCGTCGATGAGCGTGCCGTTGGTGAGCACGGTGGTCGGCGCCACCTCGAGGGCATCGCCGAGCAGGGCGAGCATCTCGGCGTGGAGAAACGGCTCGCCCCCCGTGAAGTAGATCTCCTTCACGCCCAGGTCCTCCGCCTCGCGGATGGCACGGCGGACCACCTCGGGACTGACGGGCTTGAGCCAGGGATCGGCGGGACCGCTGGCATTGATGCAGTGAACGCACTCGAGGTTGCACCACGTTCCCGTGATCTGGATCCAGAGCGTGGAGAGGCGAAGGAAGGGCGCGCGGGGTGCGTCCGCGGGCGGGGCCACCCAGTTGATCAATGGCAGCCTCAACGGTCCGATCATGTCCCGTCCTCGGATGCGGTCAGAGAGGGTGAGCGAAGGCAACTTCAACACCGTCGGCGGCCCGTGCGGTCCCGCCCGCCGGGACTGCGCTCCCTCTCTAGAGAGGGGATCGCTGGTCGCGACGACGGGCTGGGCAGGAGTTTCCGCAGGAATTGGCAACCGTTCGATCGCAAGCGCAGCGGAACTGTTAATCGTGGGCGAGGCTGCCCGATGAGCGCGAAGCCAGCGAGGAGGCTGCGCTGTCATGTTCTTGCCGTAAAAGGCCCAAAGGCGCATCGGCGTCGCGAGGGAGGTCGTCCCAGTACCTCGATGTCGGGCTGGACACGCGGTTCGTCGGCGCGAAGCAGTCCGGCATCGGAGTCGAGAGATGCCAGGAGTGACTGAAGCAAGCGCTTCAGAGGCGCGGGCGGATCTCGCGGGCGAAGGTCTCGTAGATGCCCAGCATCTCCTGAAGGTCGCGGTAGCGGGTCTCGAGGAGGATCGCGTCGACGCCGAGATCGCGGAAGGCGATGAGGTCTTCCACGACCTGCTCGCGCGAGCCCTGGAGGGGCTTGCGGTCGGGGCCGAGGGGCGTGCTGCGGAGCGAGAGGCCGGCGCGGACGCTGACCGTGACCTGATCGTGGGGACGGCGCTGACGGGCGCATTCTTCCTTGAGGCGGGCGAGGTCCGCCGCGAGCGCGGCCGGGGTGATGAAGGCGGCGTGCCAGCCGTCGCCGTGCTGGACCACGCGCCGCAGGGCGCGCTCGGTGTGGCCGCCGATCAGGATCGGGATGTCGCCGCGGGTCGGCTTGGGGAAGACGCCGATCTCCTCGAAGGAGAAGAACTCGCCGTGGTGCGCGGTGCGGGCGTCGCGCCAGCAGGCGCGCATCACCGCGAGCGCCTCGTCGCTCCACGCGCCCCGCCGATCGTAGTTGCCGCCCAGAAGCTCGATCTCCTCGCGCATCCAGCCGACCCCGACCCCGAGCACGAGGCGCCCACCCGAGAGGTGGTCCAGGGTGGCGCACATCTTGGCGGCTAGCACCGGGTTCCGGTGGGGCAGCACCAGGATGCTCGTGCCGAGCTGCACGCGCTCGGTCACCCCCGCCACCAGGGCCAGGGTCGTCAGGGGCTCGAGGAACGGCACGTCC
Source organism: Candidatus Methylomirabilota bacterium (assembly GCA_035948165.1). Lineage (GTDB taxonomy): Bacteria > Methylomirabilota > Methylomirabilia > Rokubacteriales > CSP1-6 > CAMLFJ01. Next base: position 16,335 of record DASZJM010000758.1, on the reverse strand, counting down.
GCGGTCAGCGGGAACCGGCCGTCCGGGCTGTAGGGATAGTGCGGGGCGATGCGGTAGGGGATCACCACGTGATCGCTCGCCCAGAGCGAGTCGTAGCCCAGTGCCTCGATCCGGCGCGCGAAGGTGAGCACGTTGTCGCGCGTGCCGACGGGACCGTACATCGGCAGGTGACACCCGATCTTCACGAGCGGGCCGCCCAGAAGGGCCCATCTGCTTCGTTGGCTCGGTCGCCGCGACCCTCAACGTACAGGGAGTACGCCTCGGGCCGCGGCCTCCCTCGCCGCCTCGCATCTGGACCCTTCTGAGCGGCCCGCATGAAGGAGTTAACCGCGGGGGGTGCCCGAGGCGTGGAGGAGGCTCTCGGCAAGCTCGTCGCGCTCGATCATCTCGGCCAGCCGCGAGCGCTGGATCTTCCCGGACGACGTCTTCGGGATGGTGCCGGGACGGACGAGCAGCACCCGCGCCGGCCGGTGGCCCCGTCCCTCGCGCACGCGCTGGACGATCTCGCGCACGAGCCGGGAGAGGCTCTCCGCGTCGCCGGCCTGCTCGCGCACCTCGGCCACTACGTGCAGCCGCTGGGTGCCGGTGCGCGCGCTGTCGACGCCGACCGCGGCCGAGTAGCGCACCCCGGGCACGTGGTCCACGATCTCCTCGACGTCGGCCGGGACCACGTTCTCGCCGCCGACGATGATCACGTCCTTGAGCCGCCCGGTCACGTAGAGATAGCCCTCGGCGTCGAGGAAGCCCAGGTCCCCGGTGCGGAGCCAGCCGTCGGGCGAGAGCACCTGGGCGGTCGCCTCCGGGTTTTTGTAGTAGCCCTGCATGACCCCGGGGCTGGCCACGCAGATCTCGGCCTCCACGCCCGCCTTGACCTCGTCGGGGCCGTCCATGATCCGCACCCGCACGCCCCGGCACGGCTGGCCCACCGAGAGGAACTTGCCGGAGCTGTCGAGGCGGAGCGGGGTCTGGCGCGGCCAGATGGCGACCGCGAGGGTGGCCTCGGCCAGCCCGTAGCACGGGGTGATCAGATTCCGCACCCCGAACTTCGACTCGAAGGCCTCGATGGTGCTGGGCCGGACCGGCTCCGCGCCGGAGAGGGCCTGCTTGAGCGACGAGAGGTCGAGCCCGCCGGTATCGGCGATGTTGCGCACGCAGTTGCGATAGCCGAAGTCGGGCGAGACCGTGAAAGTGGCGCGAACCCGTGTGACCAGCTCGAGCCAGACCCGCGGGTTCTTGAGATCGGGCGGCAGCAGGTAGAGGGGCGCCCCGTTCCAGGGCGGGGTGAAGGCGCAGCCGATCAGCCCCATGTCGTGGTAGAGCGGCAGCCACGAGACCACCACGTCGTCGCGGGTGAGCTGGGCGGCCTCGGCCATGAACTCCACCGTGCGCACCACGTTGGCGTGGCTCAGCACCACGCCGCGCGGGCGCCCCGTGCTGCCCGACGTGTACTGGATGAAGGCGGTGTCGTCGGTGGAGGCGGCCGGGAAGGGCGGCGGCGGATCGTCGACCTCGAGGTCGCTCGGCTCGAGGACGTGCCGGACGTTGGCGGCCGCGGCCTGCGACTCCTCGACGCCCTGCCGGAACCAGCCGATGGTGACGACCGCCTTGGCCTCCGAGTCCCGGAAGATGCCGGCGGTGGCCTCGACGCCGAGGGTGGGATAGAGCGGCACCGGGATCGCGCCCAGGCGCAGGGCCCCGAAGAACGTGTAGAAGAACTCGGCGCAGGTGGGGTAGATGAGGCACACCTTGTCGCCGCGGTCGATGCCAGCGCGCCGGAGGCCCGCCGCGTAGCGCGCGCTCTCGCGCCAGAGGCGGCCGTACGGCACCGCGTCGTCGAAGAGATGGAAGTACGGGGTGTCGGGGTCCCGGGCGGCCCTGCCCCCCATCAGCTCGGTCAGGGTGGCCGGGATGGGCGCTGCTGGCTTCACGGCGGCATTCTAGCCAATGCGCCGTCGACGGGGAAGCATTCTCGGCGGCTAGCGGTCCATCGAGATCAGATCGAAGGTCTCCGCGTAGCCGTAGCCATTGCGCTTGCCCAGCTCGGCGCCCCGCTCGCGGACCCGCGCCTCCACCGCCGCGAAGTCCTTGAACTGGCTCGCGTGGCAGGCGAGGGCCTTGATCTTGAGGTCGATGGTGTCGGAGATGTCGACCATCACCTCCGGGTTCTCCCACCACATCAGGTAGATCTCGCGGACCTTGTGCGGCTCGAGGCCCTGCGCGGCCAGCTCGGGGAAGGCCATGTGATCGCGGGCGAGGGGATACACGCAGTCGAGCGCGATGCCGGCCACGATGCGGTGGTCGCGGTGGGAGGCGCCCAGGTTCTTGGTGCGGTTCGGGTTCTGGATGATGAGCCGGTCCGGCCGGTGCCGCCGGATCGCCGCGGTCACCGCCAGGCGGGTCTCGCGGGTGTCCTCCACCTCGCAGTCGGGGAAGCCGAGGAAGTCGACCGTCTCCACGCCCAGGACCCGCGCCGCGTTGCGCTGCTCCTCCTCGCGGATCCGCGCGATGCGCTCCGGGGTCATGGTGCGGTCGCTCGAGCCCTTGTTGCCGTTGGTGACGATGCAGTAGGAGACGTGCTTGCCCTCGCGGACGAGCTTGGCGATGGTCCCACCGGCCCCGAACTCGGAGTCGTCGGGGTGGGCGGTCACGACCAAGACGCGCTGGATGGGCGTGGGCTGGTTCGCATCGGGCATGGAACAGGCTCCTTTCGTGGTCGCTATGTTACCACCCTCGCTATAATGCGGCGGGTGAGCCCCCGCTCGACCGGCGTCGCCTTGCTCTGGCTCCTGCTCGCCGGGTTCCTGGTTCTCGGCGCGCTGCCCAACCAGACGGCGTCCATCCGCCTCGGCGGCCTGTCGATGCTCTGGTGGTACGGCGGCCTGCTCGCGCCGGTGCTGGGCGTGCTGGTGGCGATCCGCTGGCTCGCCGATCCGCTGCCGGCCCCGCCGCCTCACGAATGACGTCGGTCTCCCGCATCCTGGCCGTCTGGCTGACCCCGGTGGTACTGCTGGCGGTGCCGGCCGCCCTGTGCGGGCGCGCGGCGGACGGGCTCTGGCTCGGGCTCACCGTCGTGCTCGTGCCGCTCATCGTGCTGGGCCTCCCGGCCGCCCGCCGATCCCCGCCCGCGGGCCGCGACGAGCGCGGGTCGCTGTTCCCGGTGGTGACGCTGCTCTTCGCGGTGGGCGTGCTGCTGTGGGCGAACATTGCCCTCGCCGGCGACGTGGCGGTCTGGCTCGGCGCCCTGCGCTGGCAGGGCATCGTGGTGACGGCGCTCGCGGGCTGGCTGCTGACCGCGTGGCGGCCGCTCCGGCGGAGCGCGCCCCTGCTGCTTTCGATCGCGCTGGTCGCCGCCGTCGCGCCGCTCCTGCAGGTGGGCTGGGCGGTCGGGCTCGGCCCGATCGCGGCGTGGGACCGCGTCGCCACCCAGGCCGCGTTCCGCTTTCCGCCCGCGAGCCCGTGGGTGACCACGGGCCGGAGCCTCGCCACCGCGCACGGGCGCGCGCCCCTCCTCTTCGAGGAGGTGCATCGCCTGACCGCCCCCGCGGGCGGTACGCTGCGGGCCCGCACCCTCGACGGCGCCCGCACCGCCGAGATCGAATGGACGCTGACCCCGGGCCAGAGCGTCACCCTCCGCGCGGGCGACGAGCTGCTGCCCGGCACGGCGCTGCGCCTGCGCTTCGAGGCCGACAAGCGGGTGCCGGGCGCGCCCGCTTCGGGCATGGCGTGGGCCGAGGATCCGCCGCGCCGCTGGCTCGATCGCATCGGCCTGCTCGTCACCCTGCTGGTGGGCGCGGCGGCGCTGCTGCGGGCCGGCCTGACGCTTCGCCTGTCGCGCGACGGCGCGGGCTTCGCGGCGGTCGGGCTGCTGGTGGCCTTCGCGTGGGCGCAGGCCTGGGCGGTCTACGCGATGCTGCAGTCGCCCGACCTGTTCCTGGGCGGCGTCACCCTGGATCGGCTCCTCGATCTGCCGGGGGCGGCGCTCTTCGCCGAGCCCTGGCGGCGCACGCTCCAGCTGTTCCTGGTGGTGGCCGGGCTCGCCGCCTTCCTCGCCTCGAGCGTGGCGCTGCGCGAGCGCCTGGCCGCGCTCGACCCGACCGGAGGCGGGGAGATCGGGAGCGACCCCGGCCTCTGGGCCGCCCTCTTCGGCGGCGCGGCCCTCGCGAGCCTCTGGCCCGCGGACCCGTGGGCGCTCACCCTGCTGGCCCTGGGCGGCGCCGGCTGCGCCCTCGGGCCGGCCACGCTCTATCCGCCGCCGCCCGGACGCGCCGCGCTCGCCACCACCGCGGGCGTCGTCGGCCTGCTGGTGTTCCTGACCTTCGCGGCGGCCCAATTGCGCGGCGCGGGCGGCGCGATCCTGGGCAGCGCGATCGGCTACCCGGCGCTGGTGGGCGCGCCGGCGGGAGCGCTCGTGCTGTGGCTGGGGCGCGGGCGCGCGGGGTGACCGCCGGCGCGCGGCTCGTCACCCCGACGCTCGCCACCTGTCTCGGCATCACCGCGGGCGCCCACATCGCGGTCTACCTGCTCAACGCCACCCTGCCGCTGCACGTGGTCGCCCTCGGCGGGAGCAAGACGCAGGTGGGGCTGCTCTTCTCGGTGAGCGGGATGGTCTCGATGGTGCTCCGCCCGCTCGTCGGCGGCTGGATCGATCGCTACGGCTTCCGCCCGGTGATGCTGCCGGGCGCCCTGGTGCTCGTGGCCACGCTGCTGGTGCTGCCGCTGGCCGCCACGCCGGTGGCCTTCATCGCGCTGATGGGGGGCATCGGCCTCGGCAACGGCCTGATCTCGACCGGCGCGGGCGTGCTGGCGGCCCAGGCGAGCCCGCCGGCCCGGCGCGGGGAAGCGCTCGGCATCTACTACGTCGCCACCTCGATCTCGTTCTCGGTGGGGCCGCCGCTCGGGTTCGCGCTCTACGCGGGCGGGGGGATGCGGCGGTGCTTCCTCGGCGCGGCCGCGATCGGGCTCGGCCTCGGCCTGCTCATCCTGAGCCTGCGGGTGGCCGCCCCGCGCGCCTCCGACGCGCCGCGGTTCCGCTGGCTGAGCCGGCGGGCCCTCCCGGCCGCGGCCACCGTGATCGCGGTCAACGTGGGCTACAGCTCGATCTACGCGTTCCTTCCGCTCTACGCGCTCGCCTCGGGCCTCGACGGCAACCTCGGCTGGTTCTACGCCCTCTTCTCGGCGTGCATCATCGTGGGGCGGCTGACCCTCAGCCGCTGCTCCGACCGGATCGGACGGGCGCGCGTCATCGTGCCCGCGATCGCGGCCACCGGGCTCAGCTACCTCGTGCTCGCGGTGCCGCCCCGGCCGGCCACCCTGGTGGCGGGCGCGGTCCTGCTCGGCGCGGGCGTGGCGCTCTTCTACCCGACGCTGCTCGCGCTCCTGGTCGACCGCGTGCCGGAGGGCGAGCGCGGCTCGGCGATCGGCACGCTCTCCGGCTCCTTCGACCTGGGCAACGTGGTGGGCTCGTTCCTGGTGGGCGTCACCGTCGAGCGCGTCTCGTATGCGGCGGGCTTCCGGGTCGCCGCGCTCGGCGCGCTGCTCGGCCTGCTGCTGTTCCTGCTCGCGGAGCGGCGCGCGAGCGGGCCCTCCGTTTTACCGCGGCCGGTGGCGGGGGTATGATGTAGCGTCCATGGCCAACGATCGCATCGTCATCCGGGGAGCCCGCGAGCACAACCTCAAGGGCATCGACCTCGAGATCCCCCGCGACCAGCTCGTCGTCATCACCGGGCTCTCCGGCTCGGGCAAGTCCTCGCTCGCGTTCGACACCATCTACGCGGAGGGCCAGCGGCGCTACGTCGAGTCGCTCTCCGCCTACGCGCGCCAGTTCCTCGAGCAGATGGAGAAGCCGGACGTCGACTCGATCGAGGGGCTCTCCCCCGCGATCTCCATCGAGCAGAAGACCACCTCGAAGAACCCGCGCTCCACGGTGGGCACCGTCACCGAGATCTACGACTACCTCCGCGTGCTCTTCGCGCGGGTCGGCACGCCCCACTGCCCCCAGTGCGGCAACGTGATCTCGGCCCAGACCGTGCAGCAGATGGTCGACCGGGTGATGACCCTGCCGGTGGGGAGCCGTCTGGTGGTGCTGGCCCCGATCATCCGCGGGCGGAAGGGCGAGTACCGCAAGCTCTTCTTCGACCTGCGCCGCCAGGGCTACGTGCGGGTGCGGGTCAACGGGCAGCTGCGAGAGCTGACCGAGGACATCGAGCTCGCCAAGACCAAGAAGCACACCATCGAGGTGGTGGTCGACCGCCTGATCGTGAAGGACACCCTCGGGGGACGGCTCGCCGACTCCCTCGAGACCGCGCTGCGGCTGGCGGACGGGATCGTGCAGGTGGAAGTACCCGACGGGCCCGGGTTCATGTTCTCGGAGCGGCTCGCGTGCGCGGCCTGCGGCATCTCGTTCCCGGAGGTGTCGCCGCGCATGTTCTCCTTCAACAACCCGTACGGGGCCTGCCCGGAGTGCGGCGGCATCGGCACCCGCTACGAGATCGATCCGGAGCGGGTGGTGCCGGATCAGAACAAGAGCCTGGCCGGCGGCGCGCTCCTGCCGTGGGCCGGGCCGACCGCCTCCGGCATCTTCAGGCAGACCCTCCGGGTCCTCGCCAAGCGCCACGGGTTCGGCCTCGAGACGCCGTGGGCCAAGCTGCCCAAGAAGACGCGCGACGTGATCCTGCACGGCGAGCCGGACGACGGCTTCGAGGGCGTGGTGAAGATGCTGGAGCGCCGCTACAAGGAGACCACCTCCGAGGAGACCCGCGCGGAGGTCGAGCACTTCATGACCGAGCGGCCCTGCCCGACGTGCGGCGGCTCCCGGCTGCGGTCGGAGACCCTCTCGGTCAAGATCGCGGGCCGCTCGATCGCGGACGTGGTGCGCTTCCCGATCAAGGCCGCGCGCCAGTTCTTCGACACCCTCACGCTCTCCGAGCGCGAGATGGCGATCGCCCGCCGGGTGCTGAAGGAGATCCGCGAGCGCCTCGGGTTCCTCTCCCAGGTCGGGCTCGACTACCTGACCCTCGACCGGCCCGCCGGGACCCTGTCCGGCGGCGAGGGGCAGCGGATCCGCCTCGCCACCCAGATCGGCTCGAGCCTGGTGGGCGTGCTCTACATCCTCGACGAGCCCTCCATCGGCCTTCACCAGCGGGACAACGGTCGCCTCCTCGACACCCTCAAGCGGCTGCGCGACCTCGGCAACACCGTCCTGGTCGTCGAGCACGACGAGGAGACCATGCGGGCCGCCGACTACGTGGTGGACCTCGGCCCGGGGGCGGGGGAGCTGGGCGGCCACGTGGTGGCGGTGGGCACCCCCGACGAGGTGATGGCCAACCCCGACTCGCTCACCGGGCGCTTCCTGGCCAGGGTCGAGCGCATCGCCCCGCCCGCGGTGCGGCGCAAGTCGAACGGCAAGTTCGTGATCATCCACAACCCGCGCGAGCACAACCTGAAGGGGATGAACGTGAGGATCCCGCTGGGGACCTTCACTGCGATCACCGGCGTCTCCGGCTCGGGCAAGTCGACCCTGGTCAACGACATCCTGTACCGCGCGCTCGCCTCGATGCTCCACCGGGCGCAGGACCGGCCGGGCGCCCACGATCGCATCGAGGGGGCGCAGCACCTCGACAAGGTGATCGACATCGACCAGTCGCCGATCGGGCGCACGCCCCGCTCGAACCCCGCGACCTACACCGGGGTCTTCACCCTCATCCGCACGCTGCTCGCACGCACGCCCGACGCGCGCATGCGCGGCTACCAGCCGGGCCGCTTCTCGTTCAACGTCAAGGGCGGGCGCTGCGAGGCGTGCCAGGGCGACGGGCTGGTCAAGATCGAGATGCACTTCCTGCCCGACGTGTACGTGACCTGCGAGGTCTGCCGCGGCAAGCGCTACAACCGCGAGACCCTCGAGGTCCGCTACAAGGGCAAGAACATCGCCGACATCCTGGACATGACGGTGGCGGAGGCGCTCGCGTTCTTCGATCCGGTGCCGTCGATCAAGCAGAAGCTCCAGACGCTGCACGACGTGGGGCTCGACTACATCCGCCTGGGCCAGGCCGCCACCACGCTGTCCGGCGGCGAGGCCCAGCGGGTGAAGCTCGCCACCGAGCTCTCCCGGCGGGCCACCGGCCGGACGCTCTATATCCTCGACGAGCCCACCACCGGGCTGCACTTCGCGGACATCCGCCGCCTGCTGGAGGTGCTGAACCAGCTGGTCGATCAGGGCAACACGGTGGTGATCATCGAGCACAACATGGACGTCATCAAGACCGCGGACTGGATCGTGGATCTCGGACCCGAGGGCGGCAACGAGGGCGGCAAGGTCATCGCGGCGGGCACCCCCGAGGAGGTCGCCCGCCAGGAGAAGTCCTTCACCGGCCAGTACCTCGCCCGCGCGCTCGCTTGAGACGCACCAAGATCGTCTGCACGATCGGGCCGGCGAGCAGCTCGCCGGAGGCGCTCGACCGGCTGGTGACCGCGGGCATGGACGTGGCCCGCCTCAACTTCTCCCACGGCACGCACCCCGAGCACGCGGAGGTCATCCGCGCCATCCGCGAGGGCGAGGCCAAGTGGGGACGGCCGATCACGATCCTCCAGGACCTGCAGGGGCCGAAGGTCCGCCTCGGCACCTTCGTGGGCGGCCAGGCGATCCTCACCCCCGGCGAGCCCTTCGCGCTGACCACGCGCGAGGTCAAGGGCACCGCCTCGCGCAGCTCGCTCAACCACCCCGAGTTCCTCGCCGCGCTGCGGCCGGGTGATCCGGTGTGGATGGACGACGGCATGATCCAGCTCGCGGTGGAGGAAGTCGACGGTGGCGAGGTCCGCTGCCGGATCGTCTCGGGCGGCGTGGTCTCCGACCACAAGGGCGTCTCGTTCCCGCGGCTCCCGGTCCCGGTGTCCTGCCTGGCCCCGAAGGATCGCGAGGACCTCCGCTTCGGCATCGAGCAGGGCGTCGACTACGTCGCGATCTCGTTCGTGCGCTCGGCCGCCGACATCCAGGAGGTGCGCAAGTTCCTCCACGACCAGGGCGCCAACATCCCGATCGTGGCCAAGCTCGAGCGGGCCGAGATCGTGGCGAACCTCCAGGGCATGCTGCCGCTGGTCGACGCGGTGATGGTGGCGCGGGGCGACCTGGGGGTGGAGGTGCCGCTCGAGGACGTGCCGATTATCCAGAAGGACGTCATCCGCCAGGCGCGGCTGGCCAAGGTGCCGGTGATCGTGGCCACCCAGATGCTCGAGTCGATGGTCACCCACTCGCGGCCCACCCGCGCCGAGGTGAGCGACGTGGCGACCGCGATCTTCGACGGGGCCGACGCGATCATGCTCTCCGCCGAGACCGCCACCGGCCGCTTCCCGGTGGAGACGGTGCAGGTGATGGCGCGGATCGCGGAGCGGGCCGAGCGGGCCGCGCCGCTCACCGGGGCCTCGCGCCCGCGGCCGGAAGCCTACGGCTTCCCGGAGGCGGTGGCCGAGGCGGCTTGCCAGGCGGCGCGGCTGCTCCACGCCAAGGCCATCGTGGCGTTCACCCAGTCGGGGTTCAGCGCACGGCTCATCTCGCAGGACCGGCCCGAGGTGCCGATCATGGCGCTCACCCCCTACTCGGAGGTGCAGCGGCGTCTCGGGCTCTTCTGGGGTGTCTCCTCGCGGCTCGTCCACAAGGTGGAGACGACCGACGAGATGATCCAGGAGGTCGAGACGACGCTCCTGGGCGACGGCACCGTGCGCAACAACGACGTGATCGTGATCATCTCGGGCGCGCCGATGTGGGTGACCGGGACGACGAACCTGCTCAAGCTTCACCGCGTGGGCGATCGTCGCTAGCGGCTCATCGCGCGGCGGTCGGTCGACGCGTGGCGGGGCCGGGGGCGGCCTCCCTGGGACACGCTGACTCGCGACCCGTCTTCGCGGTACAGTCGGGCCACGAGAGGGGACGTCGCCGGCTTCGATGACGCGCAGAAGCCACGGTCCCGGGGAGGCCGCCCCCGGCCCCACCCCGCTCCGGTCGGCGGTCACCGACGGGCACAACACACCACGATTGCCACAACTGGAGAGAGACATGGGCTATGAGACGGTGGGGTATGAGGTGAAGGAGGGGGTCGGGACGATCACGCTGAACCGGCCGGAGGCGTACAACGCGCTGAATCTGGCGCTGGGGCGGGATCTGTTCCACGCCGCGCTAGAGGCCGACGAGGACCGGGCGGTGCGGTGCATCGTGATCACCGGGGCGGGCAAGGCGTTCTGCGCGGGCGGGGACGTGAAGGACTTCGCGGACAACCCCGATCGCATCGGCGCCCTCATCAAGGAGCTGACCACCTACCTGCACGGCGCGATCTCGCGGCTGGCCCGCGCGCCCAAGCCGGTGGTGATGGCGGTCAACGGGATCGCGGCGGGCGGCGGCATGAGCCTGGCCCTCTCCGGCGACCTGGTGGTGGCCGCGGAGTCCACCAAGTTCACCATGGCCTATTCGAAGATCGCGGCCTCGCCCGACGGCTCGTCGTCCTATTTCCTGCCGCGGATGATCGGCCTGCGCCGCGCGCTCGAGCTGCACTACACCAACCGGGTCCTCACCGCGCGCGAGGCGATGGACTGGGGGCTGGTCAATCGCGTGCACCCCGACGCGGAGTTCGCGGGGGCGGTCGCGGGGCTCGCCCGGGAGCTGGCCCAGGGGCCCACGCTCGCCTTCGGCCGCGCCAAGCTGCTCTTCCACCAGTCGACCCAGGAGAGCCTCGAGACGCAGATGGAGCTGGAGTCGCAGGCCATCGCGGCCAGCGGGCACACCGAGGACTTCCGCAACGGGGTCGTCGCGTTCGCGCGCAAGCAGCCGGTCACGTTCTCGGGTCGCTGAGCGCCGCCCCGCGCGTGGGCGTGAGCGGACGGGATGCCGCGGCGCTCGGCCGGCGGCTCGACGAGATCCTGGCCGCGGCCGAGCGGCTCATCCGCCCGGTCCCGGAGGCGGCGATGGAGGGCGTCCGCGACCCCGCGTTCCGGCTCTTCCGCCTCGGGCTCGGCTTCGTGGACGGGATGGACCGGGGCCGGGTGACCGGCGACTGGCGCGACGAGCGCGCGCCCGACGACCTGCGGGACGGCGGCGCGGTGGCGCGGTACGGCGCGCTCGTGCGGGGCCGGGTGGGCGGCTGGTTCGAGGGCGCGGGGCCCCGCGAGCTGGACCGCGTCATCGACGGGCCCGGCGGGACGCGCGCGGGCTGGGCGCTGCTCGAGGAGGTCACCGCCGAGGCGGCCGCGCAGCTCGGGCGCCTGCAGGCGGCCCTCGAGCGCGCGGGCCGGGCGTCGTAGCCTCCGTGGACGCGACGGTGCCGTGTGGCCGCTGCCGGACCCCGAACCCGGGGAGCCACCGCTTCTGCGTGGAGTGCGGCCAGGTGCTCGCCTCGTCGTGTCCCCGCTGCGGGTTCGCGCACGAGGTGAGCGCGCGCTTCTGCGGCGGGTGCGGCCACCCCATTGCGTCGCCAGCCATCGCGGACCGGTTCGCCTCGCCCGACGCCTACACCCCGCCCCACCTGGCCGAGAAGATCCGGATCGCGCGCGGGGCGGTGGAGGGCGAGCGCAAGCAGGTGACGGTGCTCTTCGCGGACATGAAGGGCTCGCTCGAGCTGCTGGCCGACCGGGACCCGGAGGACGCGCGGCGCATGCTCGACCCGGTGCTCTCCGTGATGATGGAGGCGGTGCACCGCTACGAGGGCACCGTCAACCAGGTGCTGGGCGACGGGATCATGGCGATCTTCGGCGCGCCGGTGGCCCACGAGAACCATCCGGTGCGCGCCGCCTACGCGGCGCTGCGCATGCACGAGCGGGTGCGCGCCCTGGCCCGCGACCTGCGCCGCGCCGAGGGCCTCGACGTGCAGCTCCGCATCGGGCTCAACTCGGGCGAGGTGGTGGTGCGCTCGATCGGCAGCGACCTGCACATGGAGTACACCGCGGTCGGCCAGACGACGCACCTGGCCGCCCAGATGGAGCGCCTCGCCCGGCCCGGCGCCACGCTCCTGACCGCGGAGAGCCGGCGGCTGGCCGAGAGCTACATCGCGGTGACCCCGCTCGGCCCGGTGCCGGTGCGGGGCGCGGCCGAGCCGATCGAGGTCTACGAGCTGACCGGGCCGGGCCCGGCGCGCTACCGCCTGCAGGCCGCCACCGTGCGCGGGCTCTCGCGCTTCGTCGGCCGCGACGCCGAGGTGGCGCGGCTCCGGGAGGCACTCGAGCGCGCCCGCGGCGACCACGGGCGGATGGTGGCGCTGGTGGGCGAGGCCGGCGTCGGCAAGTCGCGCGTCATCCGCGAGTTCACCGAGGGGCCGTGGATCGCCGACGCGCTGGTGCTCGAGGGCCGGCCGATCGCCTACCGGCGCACGCCGTCGTGGCTGCCGGTGATCGAGGCGCTCCGTCGCTACTTCCAGGTCGAGCCCCGGGACGACGCGCGGGTCATCCGCGAGAAGATCGCCACCAAGGTCGTGGCCCTCGATCCGGCGCTCGAGGCCCACGTTCCGGCGCTCCACGCGCTCGCCGACCTCGAGCCGCAGGATCCCGCCTGGCCGCAGCTCGACCCGCCGCAGCGACGGCGCCGTATCCAGGAGGCGGTGCGAAGCGTGCTGCTGGCCGAGACGCGCCGGCAGCCGGTGGTGCTGATCGTGGAGGACCTCCAGCGCGTCGACGAGGAGACGCAGGCGCTCCTCGACGCCCTGGTCGACCGGCTGCGGGGCAGCCGGCTGCTGATCCTGGTCGCGTACCGGCCCGAATACCAGCACGCGTGGGGCAGCCGGCCGGGCTACGCCCAGATCCGGATCGATCCGTTCCCGCCCGCGCTCGCGCGCACCCTGCTCGACACCCTGCTCGGGACCGAGCCCGCGCTGGATCCGCTCAAGGCCCTGCTGGTGGCGCGCACCGACGGCAACCCGCTCTTCCTCGAGGAGAGCGTGCGGGCGCTGGTGGAGACCCAGGCTCTCCTCGGCGAGCCGGGCGCCCGGCGGCTCGTGAAGCCACTCGAGGCGGTCCAGGTTCCGGGCAGCGTCCAGGCGGTGCTGGCCGCGCGCATCGATCGGCTGAGCGCGGAGGCCAAGCACGTGCTGCAGTCCGCGTCGGTGATCGGCAAGGACGTGTCGCTGCCGATCCTGGAGGCCATCGCGGACCTGCCCGAGGAGGCGCTGCGGGCGGCGCTCCAGCAGCTGCAGGCGGGGGAGCTGCTGTACGAGGCGAGCTTCTTTCCCGAGGTCGAGTACACGTTCAAGCACGCCCTCACCCACGAGGTCGCCTACGGCAGCCTGCTGCACGAGACGCGGCGCGCGCTGCACGCGCGCATCGTGGAGCTGGTCGAGGCGCTCTACCCGGACCGGCTCGGGGAGCACGTCGAGCGCCTGGCCTTCCACGCGCTGCGCGGCGGCCTGCGCGAGCGGGCGGTGGACTTCTTGCGCCAGTCCGGTCTGCGGGCCGCCGCGCGGTCGGCGCACCGCGAGGCGGTGACCTTCTACGAGCAGGCGCTCGAGATCCTCGAGGCCGACGGCCCGGGCGAGGCCGCGCTCCCCGCCGCGATCGACCTGGTCTTCGACCTGCGCGCCTCGCTGGCCCCGCTCGGCGAGTTCACCCGCACCCTCGCGCACCTGCGGCGGGCCGAGGAGCGGGCTGAGAGCGTCGGGGACCACGGCCGCCTCGGCTGGGTCTCGGCGTACCTCACCCAGTCCTACTACACGCTCGGCGAGCAGCCCGCCGCGATCCGCTCGGCGGAGCGCGCGCTCGACATCGGCGCGAAGCTCGGCGACCGGCCGCTCCAGATCGCCGCGTCCTTCGGGCTCGGCCAGGCCCACCACGTGCTCGGGGTGCACCCCGCGGCCCAGCGCCATCTCCGGAGCGCGGTGTCCGCGGTCGAGGGAGAGCTGGCCCGGGAGCGGTGGGGCATGGCCGGGCTGATCTCGGTGGCCGCGCGGATCTGGCTCGCCGCGTCGCTGGCCGACGTCGGCGAGTTCGCGGAGGCGGTCGAGTGCATCCACACCGGGCTGGCCCTCGCGGAGGCGGCGGATCATCCGTGGAGCATCGCCGGGAGCCTCATGACGGTGGGCTTCACCCACCTGAGCCGCGGGCACACCGACGCGGCGGGGCCCGCGCTCGAGCGCGGCATCGCGTTCTCGCGCGAGATGGAGATCACCGCGTGGCTGCCCATGCTGCTCTGCGCCCGCGGCGCCACCGAGGCGCGCGGCGGGCGCGTGGCCGAGGGCGTGCTGCTGCTGGAGGAGGGGGCGGGGCGGGCGGCCAGCCTGCGCATCCTGAGCCGCCAGGCGCTCCGCCTGACGTGGCTCGCGGAGGCCTACGGACTGGCCGGGCGCGTCGAGGAGGCGGTGGCGACCGCGCAGGAGGCGCATCGGCTCGCCTCCGAGCAGGAGGAGCGGGGCTACGCGGCGGGCGCGCTCCGCATGCTGGGCGAGGCGCTCGCGGCCACGGACCCCGACGCGGCCGCGCGCCACTGCGAGGGCGCGCTCGCGGGCGCGCTGGCGCTCGGCATGCGCCCGCTCGAGGCGCTCGCCCGCCTCGACCTCGGCACCCTCGCCGCCCGCGCCGGCCGGCGCGACGCGGCGCGGGACCACCTCACCACCGCCGCGGAGATGCTCCAGGCGATGGACATGCGCCACTGGCTGCCGGCGGCCCGCTCGGCGCTGGCGACGCTCTAGCCGGGCGGATCGGCGGCGGACGAGGCGCGCACGAGCCGGAAGCCGTAGTCGGAGTAGCGCCGGTCCGGGGGCAGCGAGGAGCGATGGGCCACCGGGCTCCACGGATCCTGGTGTCGCCACGCCCCGCCGCGCGAGACGCGGCGCGTGCCGGTCTCCGGGCCGCGGGGATCGTGGGCGGGCGACCGCGCGTAGTAGGTCTCCTCCTCCCAGTCGAGACACCACTCGTGGCAGACGCCGGAGAGCGCGAGCAGCCCCAGCGGGTTGGCCGGCGTCTCCGCCGGGCGGGGTGGGCGATCGAAGCCGGCCCGGGCCGGGCGCTCGTCGCCCCAGGGAAAGCGCGCGCCGTCCGGGCCGCCCCGCGCCGCCTTCTCCCACTCGGCCTCCGACGGGAGCCGCACGGGAAGGCCGGTGCGGCCGGAGCGCCACCGGCAGTAGGTCGTCGCGTCGTGCCAGCTCACGCCGACCACCGGCTGCTCCGGATCGGCGAAGCGCGGATCCGCCCACCATCCGGGCGGGTCCGCGCCAGTGTCCTCGAGGAACGGGGCGTACTCGCGGTTGGTGACCGGGGCGCGGGCCATGGCGAAGGCGTCGAGCCAGACGCGATGGCGGGGGCGCTCGCCCGGATGTCCCTCCTCCCAGCCCATCCAGAACCAGCCGGCGGGGATCTCCACGAACTCCACGCGGTCGAGTATAGCCGCGGCTCGGTGCTACGCTGAGGGGCCCGCGTGGGCACGAACCCGATCCGGAGCTCCATCGATCATCGAGGAGAGAGCGGCGATGGCAAAGCGTGACCTCGGCACCCCGACAGTCGATCTGCGGGAGGAGGACGGCGTGTGGTGGATCACGTTCGATCGCCCGGAGGCCAGCAACGCGTTCACCCTGGCCGATCTCGACCGGGTGTCCGAGATCTTCGAGGAGGCCGGTGACCGACCGCGAGCCGCCGTCCTCACCGGCGCGGGTCGGACGTCGTTCTCGGCGGGAATGCATCTGGCCGCGTTCGAGGCGCTCACGCCGCAGCGGGCCCGTGAGTTCATCCTGAAGAACCGGCGGCTCCTGGGCGCGGTTCGAACCGCGCCGTTTCCCACGATCGCGGCGATCAACGGGCACTGTCTCGGCACCGGGCTGGGGCTGGCGCTGGTCTCGGACATCCGGATCGCGGTGCCGCACGCCACCTTCGGGCTCCCGGAGATCAAGGTGGGGGTACCGTCGGTGTGCGACATCGCCCTGCTCCAGCAGCACATCGGGCTGGCGAAGGCCAAGGAGGTGATCCTCACCGGGGACAGCTACCCGGTCGCCGAGCTGGCCCCGTACGGATTGCTGAACGCGATCGTCCCGGCGGACCGGCTCCTGTCCGAGACCCGGCGCATGCTCGCGCGGGTGGCCGGGCACACCCGGGCGGTGACGGCGGGGCAGAAGAAGCTGTTCGAGATCTGGCAGAACCATCCGCTGACCGTGAGCATCGACATGAGCGTGGACGTGTTCGCGGGAGTGTTTGCCGCGCCGGAGACGTACGAGCAGATCGAGCGGCACCGGCGGACCATCGGCGGCGCGCGGAGCACAGACGCGGGCGGGCTTGTCTGATGCGCGGAAGCTCTGCTACGATCGGCGCCACCATGGAATTCGCGGAGCGGATGTCACGTCTGGGCACGGAATCGGCGTTCGAGGTGCTGGCGCGCGCCAAGGC
>DASZJM010000757.1:0-11718 GCA_035948165.1 Candidatus Methylomirabilota bacterium | reverse complement strand
GCCATCATGCCGGCGAGCCACGCCACTTCCTTCGAGTGCTGGAGGCAGTTCTGGCCGTAGGAGGTGCGGAACTTCATGCGACCCACCAGCTTGATCAGCTCGGGATGGAGCCCGTGCACGCCCACCTCGAAGCAGGCCTTGTCGCCCTCCTCGCGCAGGTGCTGCTCCATCTCCTTCTTGACCTTCTCCACCACCTCCTCGATGCGGGCGGGGTGGATGCGGCCGTCGGCGATCAGCCGCTGCAGGGCCAGGCGCGCGATCTCCCGGCGATAGGGATCGTAGGCGGAGATGAGCACCGCCTCGGGGGTGTCGTCGACGATCAGGTCCACTCCGGTGAAGCCCTCCAGCGCCCGGATGTTGCGGCCCTCGCGCCCGATGATGCGGCCCTTCATGTCGTCGGAGGGCAGGTCCACGATCGAGACCGCGGTCTCCACCGTGTAGTCGGGGGCGAGGCGCTGGATGGTGGTGGCCAGCACCTCCTTGGCCTTCACGTGGGCCGTCTCGCGGGCCTCCTCCTCGAGGCGCATGCCGAGCAGCTGCGCTTCGCGCCGCGCCTCGACCTCGGCCTGCGCCAGGACCTGCCGCTTGGCCTCCTCCGAGGTGAGCCCGGCGATCGACTCGAGCTTGCGCCGCTGCTCCTCGACTGCCGAGCCGAGGCGGGCCTCCTTGTCGGCCAGGCCCCGCTCCCGCTCGACCAGCGCGCGGTCGCGGCTCTGGACATCGCTCTCCCGCCGGTCGAGCTGATCGAGGCGCCGGCCGAGCTGCTCCTCCTGCTGGACGACGCGGCGCTCCACTTCCTGGATCTCCCGCTGTCGGGCGCGGGACTCCTGATCCAGCTCGCCCCGCACCCGCAGGGCCAACTCCTTGGCCTCGAGGTCGGCGTTACGGATCCGGGCCTCGGCCTCGCGCACCTTCGTGTCCGCGTCGCGCACCTTGCTGTCGGCGTCGGCGCGCGCCTGGTCCACCAGACGCTTGGCGTCCTCGAGGATGCGGGAGGCGCGCGTTTCCGCGTCGCCGAGCGTGCGCGCGGTGGCCGCGCGGGAGCCGAAATACCCTACCAGGACCGCGAGAACCGCAACCAACGGCAAGAGCACCAGCCACGGCATCGAAATCATCGATCACTCCATCCCGGGACGAGGCCCGGTCCGGATCGTGTGCACTCGGGGCTGCGTGCGGCAAATAGCCGCTAAAGTTGACGAATTATAGGCTGCTCCAAAGGTGAATGTCAACGAACGCAGGAGTGCGACGGAAGTATGACGACGGGAGGGAGGTGCCCCACCTCTGCCGTGTGCCGACGGTGTTTCGAACCTGGTATTCACCAGGTGGGCGCCAAAATGGAGGGCTTCAGGCTTCCCCTCTTGGAGGGGCATGCGCACCACCCTCGTGAGCGGCTCCCAATCTTTAAACGAGGTTGAAACTTCCCCCCGGCATCACGAACAGTGCAGGGCCTCTCCTGTGTACCCCCGGCCCCGTGGGCCGGTCAAGCGAATCGTTACGCCTTCTCTGGCACGACGGCGTCGAGGAGTTGCCGCAGCGCGCCGAGGCGGGCGGTCACGTCCTTGTGGTCGACGTCCTGGTCCTTGCGCTCGTCCCGCAGGCGGAACAGCTCGTCGGTGATATCGAGGGCGGTCAGGGCCAGGACCCGCACCGCGTCCTGCCCGGCGGAGTCGCCCCGGATCTCGCGCGCCCGTCGGTCCACGAAGGAGGCGAGCTGGCGGACGTAGTCGGGGCCGGCCTCGCTGCGGATCGGGTACTTCTGCCCCAGGATCTCGATCTCGACCCGCTGCTTCTCTGCCATCGCGCCCCTCCGGGTGCTCGTTGCGCTACTGGATATCGAGCCGGTCCAGCTCCTTCAGGATGCCGTCGACCTGGGCCAGCACTTCCTTCCGCTCCTGGCGCAGGCCCGCCAGCTCGGCCCGGTCACCTTCGGCGGCCGCGAGCTTGGCCTCCACCCCCACCACCTTGGCCTGCAGCGAATCGCGCTCCTTGCGCAGGCGGGTGATGGTCTCGGCCGCGCGCCGGACCGACTTCTCGAGCTGCTCGAGACGCTCCGTGAGCCCTTCCGCCATCCCCTCCTCCGTCATGCGCCGCGGACTTCGGCCTGGAACCGCCGCGCGACCTCGGCCACGATCTGCTCGTGCACCCGGTTCACCTCGGCGTCGGTGAGGGTGCGATCGGGCGCCTGGAACGTCAAGCTCCAGGCGAGACTCCGCCGACCGGCGCCGATCTGCCCGCCAGTGTACACGTCGAAGAGGGTCAAGCGGGCGAGCAGGGGCGGGTTCATGACCCGGATCGCGGCCTCGACCTCGCCGGCGGTCACCTCCGCGCTCACCACGATGGCCAGGTCGCGCTGGACCGCGGGGAAGCGCGGCAGCGGCTCGTACTTCGCGACCGCGGGCGGCCCCGCGGCCAGCACGGTCACCGAAAGCTCGGCCGCGAAGACCGCGCCGGGCAGGTCGAAGGCCTCGCGGGCGGCCAGGGACACCTCGCCGAACCAGCCCAGCGGGGTGGCGCCCCGCACGAGCCGCGCGGCGCGCCCCGGCTCGAGATAGCCGGGCGCCTGCTCGTCGGGCCACGGCACCACCCCCGCGTCGGTGACGCCGGCGGCGGCGAGGGCCGCCTCCGCCATGCCCTTCGCGTCGTAGACGTCCACCCGGTCGCGGCCGCCGGTGAACCAGGCCCGCGGCGTCCGCAGGCCGGTCAGCACGAGGCCGAGGCGCAGGTCCTCGTGGGCGGGCCGATCGCCGTCCTCGGGCCGGTGCGGGGCGAAGACGTTGCCGACCTCGAAGCACCGCACGTCCGGCATCTGGCGGTTGGCGTTGATGGCCAGGATCTCCAGCAGGCCGGGCAGCAGCGAGGGCCGCAGGATCGAGCGCTCCACCGAGAGCGGGTTCTGCAGCGCGATGAGGGCGTCCCGATCGCTCCACCCCATCCGTTTGAGCCGGTCGGGATCGAGGAACGCCCACGTCACGCACTCGTAGAGGCCCGCCGCATTCAGCGCCCGGCTCATCACCCGGGCGACCCGGAGCCCGGCGGGGCGCTTGACCGGGATGATCTCCCCGCCCCCGGCCAGGGTCAGGGGAATCTTGTCGTAGCCCCAGATGCGGACGATCTCCTCGACGAGGTCGTCCTCCTGGTGGATGTCGCGGCGGAAGCTCGGCACCACCACCTGCACTTCGTCGCCGGAGTCGTCCACCGCGAAGCCGAGCGCCTGGAGGATGCGCACCGCCTCCTCGCGCGACGGGCTCGCCCCGATGACGCGCTCGACGCGCGCCATGCGCAGGCCGAGCCGCCGGTGCGGCCGCGGCTCCGGGTACGCGTCGAGCACGCCGCGCGCGACCGTCCCGCCGCCCAGCTCGGCCATGAGCTGGGCCCCGCGGGCCAGCACGTCGGGCGGAGCCTCGATGTCGCCGCCGCGCTCGAAGCGGTAGGCCGCGTCGGTGGTCAGCGACAGGGCGCGCGCGGTGCGCCGGATCGAGCCCGGATCCCAATAGGCCGCCTCGAGGAGCACCCGCGTGGTGGCCGCGGTCACCTCGCTGTCGGCCCCGCCCATCACGCCGCCGATGCCGACCGCGTGCTCGGGATCGCACACCAGCGCCATGTCCGGACCGAGCACGCGCTCCTGGCCGTCGAGGGTCTTGGTGCGCTCGCCCGGTCGCGCCCGCCGCACCACCACCGTGTGCTGGGCCAGGGTGTCGAGGTCGAAGGCGTGGAGCGGCTGCCCCAGCTCCCACATGATGTAGTTGGTCACGTCGACCAGGTTGTTGATGGGGCGCAGCCCCACCGCGCGCAGCCGCTGGGCCAGCCACGGGGGCGACGGCTTCACGGTGAGCCCGGTGATCACCCGCGCGCAGAAGCGCGGGCAGAGGTCGGGTGCCTGCACGTCCACCGCGGCGAGCGCGGAGGCCTCCGGCTCGCTCTCGGTGGCCACCACGCGGGGGAAGCGGAAGGGGGCGCCGGTGAGGGCGGCGACCTCGCGGGCCACGCCCACCACCGAGAGGGCGTCGGGGCGATTCGGGGTGATCTCGACGTCGAGGATCCAGTCGTCGAGGCCGAGGTAGGTCGCGAGATCGGCGCCGAGCGGAGCCTCCGCGGGCAGCACCAGGATGCCGCTGTGATCGTCGCTCAGCCCCAGCTCCTTCTCCGAGCAGAGGATGCCCTCGGAGACGACCCCGCGGATCTTGACCGCCCCCACCTCACCCAGGCCGGGCAGGCGCGCGCCCGGCGGGGCGAAGGCGGCCCGCACCCCGGGCACCGCGTTGGGCGCGCCGCAGACCACCTCGAAGCGGCGGTCGGGCAGCGCCACCCGCACGAGGCGGTTCACGTGGCCGGCCGCGCTGGTGCCGAGCTCGCGCTCGACCGCCTCGATCTCGCCCACCACCACGCCGGCGAGGCCCTCGACCACCGGGCTGATCTGCTCGACGCCGATGCCCGCGTTGGTGAGGCGATCGGCGACCGCGCGCGCGTCGAGGTCGGTCTCGACGAACTCCTTGAGCCAGCGGTAGGAGATCTTCATCGCCCGGGCAGGCCACCGAACTGCCGCAGGAAGCGCAGGTCGTTGTCGAAGAAGAGCCGGATGTCGTCGATCTCGTACTTGAGCAGGGCCACGCGGTCGATGCCCATCCCGAAGGCCCAGCCGGTGACCTCCTCCGGGTCGTAGCCCACGTTGCGCAGCACGTTCGGGTGGACCATGCCCGAGCCCAGGATCTCGAGCCAGCCGGACTCCTTGCAGAAGCGGCAACCGTCGCCGCCGCACTTGAAGCAGCGCACGTCGACCTCGGCGGAGGGCTCGGTGAACGGGAAGAACGACGGGCGGAAGCGCACGGTGGACTTGGGCCCGAACATCTCGCGGGCGAAGAGCTGGAGCGTGGCCTTGAGATCGGCCATCGTGATGTGCTTGTCGACCGCGAGCCCCTCGACCTGGTGGAACATCGGCGAGTGGGTCGCGTCCAGGATGTCGCGCCGATAGACCTTGCCCAGGCAGATGATCCGCACCGGCGGCCGCTGCGCCTTCATGGTGCGGATCTGCACCGGCGAGGTGTGGGTGCGGAGCAGCGTGTCCGCCGAGAGGTGAAACGTGTCCTGCATGTCGCGGGCGGGGTGGTCGGCGGGGAAGTTCAGCGCCGCGAAGTTGTAGTAGTCCGACTCGACCTCGGGGCCCTCCGCCACCGAGAAGCCGAGCCCCTCGAAGACCTCGATGATCTCCTCGGTCACCCGGGTGAGGGGGTGCATCGCGCCGGGCAGCGGGCGGCGCCCGGGCAGGGTGAGATCGGGCCGGTCGGCCGCGAGGGTGCGACGATGCTCCTCCGCCTTCAGCCCCTCGAGGCGCGCCGCGATGGCGGCCTCGACCTCCGCCTTGGCCCGGTTGGTCTGCTCGCCCACCTTCGGCCGCTCCGCGGCGGGGATGGAGCCGAGCGAGCGGAGCAGAGTGGTGAGCTGGCCGGCGCGCCCCAGCATGCGGACGCGCACCTGCTCGAGGTCGGACGTGGAGCGGGCCCCGGCGACCTCCGCCAGGGCCCGATCGAGGACCTCCTGGACCCGCGGGTCCCCCGCCACGCTCAGGCGCGCTGGGCGCGAGCCGTCTCGGCCAGCTTGGCGAAGGCCGTCGGATCGGACACCGCGAGCTCGGCGAGGATCTTGCGATCGAGCGCGATGCCCGCCTTCTTGAGCCCGGCGATGAAGGTGGAGTACGAGAGCCCCACCTGCCGGCACGCCGCGTTGACCCGGATGATCCAGAGCGAGCGGGCCCGCCGCTTCTTCTGCTTGCGCCCCCTGTAGGCGAAGGCGCCCGCGCGCAGCACCGTCTCCGCGGCCGGACGATAGAGCTTCCGCCGGCCGCCGAAGTAGCCCTTCGCCTGCTTGAGGATCTTCTTCCTGCGCTGGCGGGTCTTGGCCCCGCCCTTTGCCCGTGGCATGACTGACTCCCTGTCGTTAGAGGTACGGAACCAGCCGCTTCAGGCGGGGTTGATCCGCCTCGGAGATCAGCTGGGGCTTCCGGAGGTGGCGCTTGCGCTTGGGGCCCTTGGCTTCGAGCAGGTGCCGCTTCCAGCCGCTGCGCCGCTTGAGCTTGCCGGACGCGGTGGCCTTCAGCCGCTTGGCCGCCGCCCGCTTGGTCTTCATCTTCGGCATATGGTGTGTCGTTCCTTCCTCATTCCCCTCTCCCTCAGGGGAGAGGGCAGGGTGAGGGGTGGTCACGGTTGTCCGCTAGTGAGGTTTCGGCGAGAGGATCATGCTGAGCATGCGGCCTTCCATCCGGGGATGGTTCTCGATGACCGCGATGTCCTGCATGCCCTCCACCATCTTGTTGAGCATCTTCCAGCCGAGCTCGGTGTGCGCCATCTCGCGCCCCTTGAACCGCACCGTGACCTTCGCCTTGTTCCCCTCCTCGAGGAACCGCCGCACGTGCTTGGCCTTGAAGTCGAAGTCGTGGGTGTCGGTCTTGGGCCCGAGCTTCACCTCTTTCACCTGGATCGTCGTCTGCTTCTTGCGCGCGTCCTTCTGCCGCCGGGCCTGCATGTACTTGAACTTCCCGAAGTCCATGATCCGGCAGACCGGCGGCTGCGCCTCCGCCGCCACCTCCACCAGGTCCATGTCCCGCTGGCGCGCGAGATCGAGAGCCTGCTGGATCGGCAGGATCCCGAGCTGCTCGCCGTCGGCGCTCACCACTCGCACTTCCCTCACCCGAATGCCTTCATTGATCCGGATGTCTTTTGACTGGATGGCGCGCGCTCCTTCGGGTTCTGGGGCCGGCTCAGCCGGCGCGGCCCACGGTGAGGGTGGCGGAACGGCTAGAGATCTCGGCGGTGAGCTCGGCCACGATGCGCTCCACCGGCACCGCGCCCAGGTCCTCGCCCGTCCGTCGGCGCAGGCTCGCGGCGCCGCTCTGGGCCTCCCGCTCCCCCACGACCAGCATGTAGGGCACCTTGCGGAGCTGGGCTTCGCGGATGCGATAGCCCAGCTTCTCGTTGCGGTCGTCGAGTTCGGCGCGGATCCGCGCGGCCCGCAGCGCGGCGAACACCTTGCGGCCGTACTCGCCGTGCTTCTCGCTGATCGGCAGCACCCGCGCCTGGATGGGTGCCAGCCAGGTCGGGAAAGCGCCGGCAAAGTGTTCGGTGAGGATCGCCACGAAGCGCTCGTAGGAGCCGAAGATCGCGCGGTGGATCACCACCGGGCGCTTGGCCTGGCCGTCGGTGTCGATGTACTCGCACTGCATGCGCTCGGGCAGCATCGTGAGGTCGACCTGAATGGTGGCGAGCTGCCACTGGCGGCCCAGCGCGTCCTCCACGTCGATGTCGATCTTGGGCCCGTAGAAGGCGCCGCCGCCCTTGTCCAGATCGGAGACGAGGTTGTTCGCGCGCAGAGCCTGGTGGAGCGCGTCCTCGGCCTGGTCCCACTGCTGCTCGGTCCCGAGCTTGTCGGGCGGCCGCGTGGCGAGCCGGTACGAGGGCTGCAGGTTGAAGGTGGCGTACCACTCGCGCACCAGCTGGAGGAGGTCCGTGATCTCGGACTGGACCTGTTCCGGCCGGCAGTAGAGGTGCGCGTCGTCCTGGGTGAACTGGCGCACCCGCACCAGCCCGGACAGCGCGCCGGAGCGCTCGTTGCGGTGGTCGCGCCCCATCTCCGAGTAGCGGATGGGGAGGTCCCGGTAGGAGCGGAGCGCCCGCTTGTAGACGAGGGCGGACTCCGGGCAGTTCATGGGCTTGAGGCTGAAGACCTCGTCCTCGACCTCGAACTTGAACATGTTGTCCTGGTAGAGGTCCCAGTGCCCGGACTGCTCCCAGAGCTTCTTGTTCACGAGCAGCGGCGTGGCGATCTCCTGGTAGCCGCGCGCGTCGAGCGACTCGCGCGCGAACTTCTCGAGCTCGCGCACCAGGACCATGCCGCCCGGCAGCCAGAACGGCGCCCCCGGTGCGATGTCGAAGAAGTCGAACAGGTCGAGCTCTCGCCCCAGCTTGCGGTGGTCGCGCTTCTTCGCCTCCTCGAGGCGCCAGAGGTGCTTGTCGAGCTCCTCCTGGGTGAGCCACGCGGTCCCGTAGATCCGCTGCAGCATCGGGTTCTTCTCGTCCCCGCGCCAGTAGGCGCCGGAGGCCGAGAGGAGCTTGAAGGCCTTGAGCTGGCCGGTCGAGGCCACGTGGGGGCCGCGGCAGAGGTCGAGGAAGTCGCCCTGGCGGTAGATCGAGACGGTGGGCACCGAGAGGCCGCGCAGGATCTCCACCTTGAACGGCTCGCCCCGCTCCTCGAAGAACGCGATGGCCCGCTCGCGCGGCATCTCCTCCCGCGTGAACGGGTAGTCCGCCTTGACGATCTCGCGCATGGTGTCCTCGATGCGCGCGAGATCCTCGGGCGCGAACGGCTCCGCCTTGAGGAAGTCGTAGTAGAAGCCGTCCTCGATCGCGGGACCGATGGCGACCTTCACCTGCGGGAAGAGGCGCTTCACCGCCTGCGCCATCACGTGCGAGGTGGAGTGGCGCAGCGTGGGCAGGGGCTCGGGGTCGCAGTCGAACTCCCCCGCCATGCTCAGGTGCCGTGCTTCCTCAGCGTCCGCCATATTCTCCCTGTCTCAGAAAACAACAAAGCATCACAGGGCTGCGCCCGGTGATGCTCGCAACTCCCTCAGTCACTCGCGCCCGACCGGCAAACGATGCGCACCCCCTGGGGAACGACCATACCCCGCATCAGGAATTGGTAGGCTCGGGCGGTTTCGAACCGCCGACCTCTACCGTGTCAAGGTAGCGCTCTCCCACTGAGCTACGAGCCTAGGTTCCCGAAAGCATTGAATACACTACCGGAGCGGTCGATACACGTCAAGGGGAGCGGCCTGCCACGAGCCCGGCGAGGACGGTCTCGATGAGGCCGGGCCCGTCCTCCGGGGCCAGCAGGACACGGCCGGTGGCCAGCATCGGGTAGCCGTCCTGGCCGCGGCCCAGGTAGTCCAGGGTCGCGACCCGGTAGAGGCCCCCGGGGTCGAGCGGGCGGCCGCCCACCGTGACGTTGGCGACCCGACGGCCGGCGGGCTGGGCGGGATCGACCGAGAACGCGAGCCCGGCCGTCTGGAGGAAGTGGCCGGTCGGCCGGGGCAGCTCATCCACCGAGCGCTCGAGCGCGGCCCGGAGGGCCTCGCCGCTCACCTCCAGGAGGACCACGGTGTTGCTGAACGGCAGCAGCGCGCGGATGTCGCGCTTGGTGATTGGTCCGGGCGGGATCACTCGGTTGCCCCGGATCGCCCCGCTGTTGAGCAGGCCGACCTGGGCCCCGACCCGCTCCCGCATCAGGTCCGCGAAGAACCGGCCGAGCGGCGTCTCCTCGCGGCGGACGCGGCTCTCCTGCGCGTCGAGCGGGACCGCGGTGTGGCCCACTGTCGTGTCGAGCTCCTGCGCGAGCCGCGCGGCCTGGCGTCGAACCAGCTCGGCCACGCCCGGAGCCTCGGCGAGCCGGTCGTCCACCGGGATCAGGCGCTGGCGCCGGCTCAGCACCGCGCCGCAGCGCAGCTCGTACTCGACCTGGCCCACGTTGACCACGTCCGCGCCCGCCTTGACGATGACCGCGCGGCCTTCCTCGATCAGCATCGGGTCGTGGTCGTGGCCGCCCAGGACGGCGTCGATGGGCAGCGCGGTCACGAGCGCGCGGTCCTGCGCGACCGGCAGATGGGTCACCGCCACGCGGAGGTCCACCGCCCCGAGGTCGGCGAAGGCGGCGCGCGCGGCTGCGAGCGGGTCCTCGAAGCGCAGACCGGGGCCGCCGTTGGAGGTACGGGCCGAGTCGGGCGTGGTGAGGCCGATCAGCCCCACCCGCGCGCCGTCCCAGTCGCGGCGGAGCGACCGCTGGGCGCCGCCGAAGGGCCGGCCGGTCGCGCGGTCGAGGACGTTGGTGGCGAGCCACGGGAAACGCGACTCGCCGATCCGCCGGGTCAGCACCGCGGGCCCGAAGTCGAACTCGTGGTTGCCGAAGGCGGCGACGTCGAGCCCGAGCGCGTTCCAGGCCTCGATCATCTGCGCGCCCTGCAGGAGCGTCGAGAGCAGCGACGGCGAGAGGGTGTCGCCGCCGAGCGCGAAGATCGTGTTCGGGGTCTCGCGCCGGAGCGCGCGGACGAGGGTGGCCGCGCGCGCGAGGCCGCCGTGGCCCCCGACCGGCTCCAGCACGTAGACGTCGTTCACCGAGAGCAGCTGGACCCGGACCGGCGGCCGGTCCGCGCAGCGGGTCTCGGCGCATCCGGCGAGCAGCAGCAGGACGAGCAACCACCCGGCGGGCGAGCGATGGGGCAGGATCGTCTACCGGAGGAACTGATTCACGAGACCGCTCACGATCTGGTACCGGAACTGTCCGTTGATCGCGAGGCTGTGCTTGGCGATGTCGTCGGGCACCGGCGGGAACGGCTGCGCCAGCTTCACCGCGGTCAGCGCCGCGTCGTCGAGGATCTGAGTCCCGGAGGAGTGACGCAGCTCGATGTACTCGAGCCGTCCGTCCTTGGCGATGTGGAACTCGATGAGCAGCTCGCCCTCGATGTTCCGCTCGCCGGCGGGGCGCGGGTAGACCCAGTTCGCCTTGATACGGTCGCGAATCTTGTTGAAGTAGTCCTGAAACCGGGGCTCCGGGGTGTCGAGGGGAATCGGCTCCCCGTCGACGCCGCCGCGCCCGTCGCCGCGGAGCCCGCCCCCTCCGCCCGGCTGGCGCCAGATGCTGGCGGGCGGCCGAGCGACCGCGACCTGCGGCGGCTGGGCCGGCGCGGACGCGGACTCGCTCGGCGCGGCCGGCGTCGGCGGAGTCGCGGGCGCACGGCTGGGCTCCGGTGTCTTCACCATCGGCTCGGGCGCGGGCGGCTCGGTGCGCGCGACCCGTGGAGGCGAAGGTGGCACCGGGCGCGGCGCGGGGGCGCGGGGCGCCTCGGCGACGCGCGGCGCGGGTGCCCTCGCGGCGGCCGGGGGCGACGGCTGCGACTCGGGGGGCGCCACCGGACGCGAGGGGTTGCCGAGCGGAGCCTTCTCTTCCGGCCGCTCCGGCGCGATGTCGACCAGGAGGGGCTCGCCGCGCTTGACGTACGTCTGTGACTGCAGGAAACCCGGAATCGTCACGAACGGCACGAACAGCAGCAGGTGAAAGAGGGCCGACGTGATGATCGCCAGGACCAGGGTGCGCTTCGCGCGATCCCTGGGCAGCCGGGCCCGGATCCACCGTGGCAGGCGCTTCACGTCCGTAATTATGGCATGTGGGCCGAGCCCTCGCCCGGCGGCCCCGAACCCCTCGGTCTCATGGGCTTTCTGACGAAATGTGTCCGCTGGGTGACGCGCATTGGCCCCGGGCGAGCTACCCTTACCCCGCCCGCTAATCTTGCACTGCAATTCCGACCACTTCCGGCCGGGCCTGACTTGGCACGGCCCTGGAAGGCAGTGTGCGCCCGATCATCATGCGAACCATAGCGAAAGTTCTCGTCGCCCTCGCCGGCCTGCTCCTCATGGCCGGGGCCGCGCACGGCCAGCCGGCCTCCCTGACGTTCGGAGTCCTCAATCAGCAGAGCCCGGCCCTGACCGCAGAGCGGTGGAACCCCATCCTGTACTACCTGAGCGTGGCGAGCGGTGTCCCGCTCCAGCTCCGGATGGGACGCACCGTGCAGGAGACGGACGCGATGATGGCGCGGGGCGATTTCGACTTCGTGTTCACCAACCACAACTTCCAGTCCGACTTCGACGCGGTGCCGTTCAAGGTCCTCGCCCGCTGGGCGGG